>DVHR01000067.1 GCA_018711925.1 Candidatus Coprenecus pullicola | reverse complement strand
GGGTATTTCTTCCGAATTAATTGCCATAACTTCGGAAATCTTCCGAATTAATCGGCATTTCTTCCGAATTAATGCAACAAAGAAAAGTAAATATATATATATCTTCTTCTCCATCCGCGCGCACGCACGTGCGTGCGCGAGAGAAAATTTTCAAGAAAATATTTTTGGAAGGAATAGGCTTTATCCACAAGAAAAAAGAGAAAAGAAAAAGTTGCGCCAAAAAGAAAAGAGCAAAAAGAAAACCCCACAATGTTTGTGGAGTTCCCCGTATCATTTTCGTGGCTTCACGCAAATGGTCAGAATCCCTTTCCTTTCTGTCTCTGGTAAACCGCAGTCTGGTTCTTGTCGAGATTGACAATCTTGAACATCACAATCGAGCGGTTGGGAATGTCCTCCGGGAGCATGGTCACAAGACGGTCAATCACCTCATCAACATTGTTGAAGCCAGTGTCGTTTAGTTCGGCGACCTTATGCCCGTTGTGATATGCGGCGGCATTCACCATGTACCGGTACGAAAGCCGGAAGCGGTTCTCCTCTGGTTTTTGTTCCCGAGAAGAAGGTTTGTCCGAAAAGAAAATGAAGTCCACGACCCTTTCGTTCAGCTCCCATGCGGGGGAGAAGTCAAGTTTTATGTATCCCCGTGTGACCTTGTGTGCGCTGCTGTGGTTCATGGCGAAAGCCACTTCGGATATGGATGCCCTGCAGTCGTTCTGCGCCACAGTCCCCCAAGTGTGCCGGAACGTGTATGATGAGTAGTCCTCGTCCTTTGATAAGCCCATAGCCTCGCACACCTGCCGTATGCCGCCGTTGACATTGGCACTGAAACTGTCGTATGTGGTGTGTCGTCGGTTGAATACAAACAAATGATTGTCCTCTTTATCCTTGTTGGCGTATTTCTCGAATAAAGGCAGCAGGATGGCCGGAACACGCATTTCCATATAAGCACCGTCCGCCCGAAATTTCTTCGTCTTGGCTCGTTGGTAATGAATGATACCGTCGTAATAATCTTCTTTGCGCAAATTGAACAGGTCGACAGTGTTTATGCCTGCGAGACATAGAACCATCATTGCCACGTCACGCCCTAATTCCGTTAGCGGATATTTCATCTTGCTTTCCGGCAGTGGGAAAGAGAAAAACTCCCGGCAAGCTTCTGGAGTGATAGCAAGTTTCTCTGTACGGTCTGCTTTTGGAATTTGAACCTTCACCCATGGATTCGTCTTAATGCGGATCACTTCATTGTCATAATCGTTGTATTCCAGTACAGCGTATTTGAATACCTGCCTCATGCAGATGGGGTACATCTCCTTTGCCCGGTGCGTCTGCTCCAACGACTTTATCCATTTGTTCACGAACTGCGAGGTGAGATGCGAGAACATAACCTTTGTCGTCCCGGCGAACCGTTCCAGATGTTGGAGGGCGAGCTCGTAGTTTCTGGCGGTCCTTTCTTGTCCTCCATCAATCATCTTGCTGATATATGCCCGTGCGTAGTTGGAGAAACAGATGTCATCATCGCCTTTTTGCAAATATTCCGCAACCTCCGCCACAGTCCAATTCTCAATGTTCTTTTTGTTTAGCCGTTCTGTGTACTCCAGAATCCTCTGCGTGCAGTATTGCAGCACAAAGGGATCCTTGATTTCATTGTTCTTGGTGAGTTCTCTTTTCGTCACCATTTTGTCTGTTTTGATGAACGATGAGGCACGGTGATGAGTTACCCGGATATAAACCGGATAGAATCCGTCAGCTCTCGCCGTTCTCACTACTGCTTTCAATGTTGCCATTTGTATTCATTTATCAGTTAAACATTTGTTCCGTGTTCCAATGCGGTCATTCCGTGTCCCAAAGTCCACAAGCATAATTTTTTACAACTCGCTGACAATTCGGGAACAACCTCTGTACAACACACTGACAACACTGTTGTAAAAACTGTCCAACTATTGTACAACATTTGCGTTCATTCTGCACATTTTCCGTGCAAAATGCACGGACTTTTATTCAAAATAAAAGGCGGTAAGCCTTTGAAAGTGAAAAGCCTACCGCCTAATTTATTATCGCTCAGCTAAATCACCTTTCATGCTTGATTGCAGCCTGCGCCGCAGCAAGACGTGCGATGGGAACGCGGAAAGGAGAGCATGACACGTAATCCATGCCGATGCTGTTGCAGAACTCTACAGAAGCGGGATCTCCGCCGTGCTCGCCGCAGATTCCTACTTTCAGTTTCGGGTTGGTGCTGCGTCCGCCCTGGACACCTATCTCAAGCAGTTTTCCTACAGACTCCACATCGATGGTCTGGAACGGATCGGCATCGAGGAGCTTGTTCTCCAGATAGTCGTTCATGAACGCGCCTATGTCGTCGCGGGAGAAACCGAATGTCATCTGGGTCAGGTCATTGGTGCCGAAAGAGAAGAACTGGGCCGTCTTTGCCATGAAGTTGGCCAGAAGTGCGGCTCTCGGGATCTCAATCATCGTACCGTAGAGGTAGTTGATGGTCACGCCCGTGGCCTTCTCGACCTCGTCGTGTACGCGGTCGCAGATCTTCTTCTGGAAGTCAAGCTCGCGTACGATGATGGTTACCGGAATCATAATCTCAGGTTTGGGATTGAGCCCTTCCTTAATCAGCTCTGCGGTGGCGTTGAAGATAGCGCGGAACTGGGTCTCGCTTATCTCGGGATAGGTGACACCGAGACGGACTCCACGGTGTCCCATCATAGGATTGACCTCATGCAGGCTCTCTCCGCGTTTCTCGATATCATCGATGGATACGCCGAGCTCCTTTGCAAGTTCAGCTTCCTTTTCGGGAGTCTGGGGTACGAACTCATGGAGAGGTGGGTCAAGCAGACGGAAAGTGACAGGCTTGCCGTTCATTACTTTCATGGTAGCCTTTACGGCATCCTTGATGTACGGCTCCAACTCAGCGAGAGCAGCCTTTCTCTCGGCTGTATCCTTGGACAGAATCATTTTCCTGAGCTTGGACAGAGGAGCTTCCGAATGAGCACCGTAGAACATGTGCTCAATGCGGAACAGACCGATGCCCTCGGCGCCGAAGGAGAGCGCCCTTGCTGCATCCTCAGGTGTGTCTGCGTTAGTGCGCACGCCCAGTCTGCGGTACTTGTCCACGAGAGTCATGTATTCTACGAAACGGGGATTCTCGGATGCGTCCATAGTCTCTACCGGCACGTCGTATACGAATCCTTTGCTTCCATTAAGAGAGAATACGTCACCCTCTTTGTATGTCTTGCCGTTTATTGTCAATGTCTTTGCATCCAGATTGATATGCAGGGCATCGCAGCCTACGATACAGCATTTGCCCCAGCCGCGGGCTACGAGAGCGGCGTGCGATGTCATGCCTCCGCGTGCTGTGAGCAGACCGTCGGCGGCACGCATTCCCTCCACGTCCTCGGGGTTGGTCTCCTCGCGTACGAGGATTACTTTCTCCTTGCGGGCAGCGGCGGCTACGGCATCCTCTGCCGTGAAGACAATCTTTCCTACAGAACCGCCGGGACCTGCGGGCAGACCCTGTGCGATAACGGTGGCCTTCTTCTCGGCTGCAGGATTGAGGATAGGGTGGAGGAGCTCGTCAAGCTGGTTGGGAGCCACTCTCAAGACAGCGGTCTTCTCGTCTATGAGTCCCTCGTGGAGCATGTCCATGGCCATGTTGAGAGCAGCCAGACCGGTCCTCTTGCCGACACGGCACTGCAGCATCCAGAGCTTGCCGTCCTGGATGGTGAACTCGATGTCCTGCATGTCCTTGAAGTGCTGCTCCAGATGGTTCTGGATATCGTCCAGTTCCTTGTATACTTCGGGCATGGCCGTCTCAAGGGATGCGAGGTTGCGGTTATGCTCGTTCTTGGTGGCCTCGTTCAGAGGGTTGGGAGTACGGATACCTGCGACTACGTCTTCGCCCTGTGCGTTGATGAGCCATTCTCCGTAGAACTTGTTCTCACCGGTCGCCGGGTTACGTGAGAACGCCACACCGGTAGCTGAGTTGTCACCCATGTTGCCGAATACCATGGCCTGTACGTTCACTGCAGTACCCCAGTCGTCGGGTATGCCCTCAATGCGGCGGTATGCGACGGCTCTCTTGCCGTTCCATGATTTGAACACGGCTCCGATACCTCCCCACAACTGCTCATAGGCATTGTCGGGGAATTCCTTGCCGAGCACCTGTTTTACTCTGGCCTTGAAATCTGAGCAGAGCTGCTTGAGGTCTTCCTCGGTCAGGTCTGTGTCGCTCTTGTAGCCTTTCTTGGCCTTAAGCTCGCCGAGCATACGGTCAAGCTGTACCCTGATGCCCTGGCCTTCAGCCGGCTCGATGCCCTCGGCCTTTTCCATGACCACGTCCGAGTACATCATGATCAGACGGCGGTATGCGTCGTATACGAAACGGGGATTCTGCGTCTTTGCGATCATCCCAGGTATGGTTGCGGAGCAAAGTCCGATATTCAAAACTGTCTCCATCATTCCGGGCATGGATGAACGTGCTCCGGAGCGGCAGGATACGAGGAGGGGGTTCTCCTTGTCCCCGAATTTTCTGCCCATCATTTTCTCTGCGCGTGCGAGTGCCTCATTGACCTCCTTCTCCAGATCTGCGGGATATTTGCATCCCAGGTTGTAATACTCGGTGCAGCACTCCGTGGTGATGGTGAATCCTGCAGGAACAGGCATTCCGAGTGTGCACATCTCAGCGAGGTTGGCACCTTTGCCGCCAAGGAGGTTTCTCATTGAACCGTTTCCTTCGGCCTCTTTACCTCCAAAGAAATAAACTCGTTTGTTTGACATAAATATTAGATAATTTGTTAGTTTTGGTCCAAAACTGTAAATTGTCAGGTCGCAAAAATAACGATTTTTCAAATATCATAGAGCACTCTGGCAAATATTTTTGTGCTTAAAACTAAAATATCCCGGGCGCAGGTAAGAAAACTATGCCCGGGATACTTTTCAAATTATTTATTCTTATTATTCGTACCAAGTGAAGATGGAAGTTATCTCAAGGAGCAACGGCTTACCGTCCACCTCGCATTGAAAGTCTATCGCACAGTCATAATCAGGTGCTGCCGGATCATCCTTCGTGATAGGAATCTCACGGATATATCCATTGACGTTTGCGCTGACGGACTCATAGCCGCTCTCATTAAAGCTGACAGCGCAACTGTCTGTGCTGAAGTTAAATGTCACATCTCCTGCTTTTCCGGAAACGGGAATGTCTTCGACAGATAGTCTGATTGTGGTGTCTCCCCATGTACCCCCGCAAAATATACCTATGCTGGTGTCAGTGCATTTGTAGATACCTATATGGCTCAAATAGTCAGTAAAACCGTCCAGAACTTCTCCATCATAAGAGCATTCCGCAGTGAAGTAGTATATCTGTGTTAAACTGACAGAGCCGGCCAGAGTAGTATCCCTCTCGATTTCGAGTGTCATTTCGCCATTATCGGTATTACACGATTGAGCCGACATAAGGCAGCAAAGCAGACAGATTGTCGGTATTAAAAGATTTTTCATGGTCTTCAATTTTAAAAAGCATCGTTATATGGCTGCAGAAATTTGGCAAGTTCGCTGCTGGTGTAATATACACCTACGTACTCTTGAAGTTTTCCAAAGTGTACGGATCTTTCTGATGGACGATGAATGTCTCTGTGCCTTTGTGAAAGACAGCTTTTTCTTTGAGTAGTTTTTTTTCTTTTTGAGCCTCAGAATCAGAAAGGGAGTTGAATCCGGGAGAGTGTTCATCCTGTGTGCAGGATACAAGGGACAGCATCAAAATGGCTGTCAGAAAATAGAGTTTTTCATAAAAGCAATGGTTTAAATGTATAACGATACAAATATACATTTATATATTAGTGCAATCCAAATATTTCTGCCTTGTCACTGTAGAAATTGAAGCGCGTGTGCATCTTGCAAAATTGTGTATCTGATTATCAGTGTGTTATGAACTATGTTGCACATTTGGCGGGTTTTAAAATGGGCAAATGTGCAATGTGTTTTGCAACACACTGTAAATCAAGGGTGATTTTTGCGAAGTGCACATCCGTTTCCAATTTCCCGAAGTGAGGACAGTTCTATGTGCGAGTCCGTACCGGCGCTGAGACTTGTGGCTGGATCATTAAGCTTGTATGCTTTTGACAATTAAGTCTGTTGTCGACAAGCTTTTGCTTATAAAAGTCTGTCGGCAAGGCCGGAAAGTTCGCTGCGCTCGCCCTTGGTCATGTTGATGTGGGCGAATACGCTCTGTCCGAAAAACTTGTCGCACAGGTGGGTCAGACCGTTGGAATAGAAGTCAAGGTATGGCTGGTCTATCTGGTAGATGTCACCCGTAAATACTATCTTGGTGCCCTCGCCTGCTCTGGTGATGATGGTCTTGACCTCGTGCGGAGTCAGGTTCTGGGACTCGTCTACGATGAAGAACACGTTGCCGAGGCTGCGTCCGCGGATGTAGGCCAGAGGATTGATGACCAGTTTCTCCGTTTTCAGCATGTCGTCGATCATGGCCACTTCCTTACTGCCTGGCCCGTAGCAGCTTTTGATAACGGACAGGTTGTCGAACAGCGGCAGCATATATGGGCTTATCTTTTTCTCAACCGTCCCGGGCAGGAATCCTATTTCCTGATTCTTAAGGGGAATCACCGGGCGTGAGAGCAGTATCTGTTCATAATTGCCTGCCTGGGCCAAGGCTCCGGCAAGAGCCAGCAGGGTCTTGCCGGTACCAGACCGGCCAGTCAGGGCTATCAGCTTGATGTCTGGATTCAGCACGGCGTCCAACGCGAGTATCTGCTCGTCATTACGCGGCTCTATGCCGAATGCCGCCTGCGGTCTTACTTTGATGATACAGCGGCTTTGGTTGTCATATCTTGCAAGTGTCACATTGCGGGCACTGTCGAAAATCTTGTAGTACTGGTTGCAGGCTGGCCTGCGGCGCAGGCCGAGCTCCGAGTATGGAACCCCATCCTTGGCGGAGTCAATCCTGCGGATAAGTGAGTCACTCATGTTCCTGACTGTCAGCACCTCCTTTTCAGTCTTGACTACCCGTTTCTCTTCCACTTTGTCGGAGAGGTAATCCTGAGCCATCAGGCCGAGAGCCTTGGCTTTCAGCCGCATGTTGACATCCTTGGTGACCAGGATGACTTTCCTGTCCGGTGTGTTGTCCCGCAGCCATACTGCCGTGGCTATGATACGGTGGTCCGGGATATCGTCTATCAGAGAGTCTTTCATGGCTTGTGTGTAGCCGTGTCCCATCTCTATCTTGATATGTCCGCGGCCTTTGCCGAGACTGATGCCCTGGTCGAACAGGGTATTGTCCGATATCTTGTCAAGAGCACGGACGAAAGCCCTGGCGTTGTAGCCGAGGTTGTCGTCCCCTTTCTTGAATTTGTCCAGCTCCTCAATGACACTTACCGGGATGTAGATGTCGTTGTCCTGGAAATTGAAGATGGAATGACTGTCATGCAGGATGACATTGGTGTCCAGGACGAATATCTTTGGAGGCCGCGCAGGGCGGTTGTCCATGCTCCTGAAGTCAGTCTTGTAGCGCTTCATTGTCTTTCCAGCCATATTCTTCCGTTTATGAACAACTCTATCCAAGGAGTTACCGTATCGTCGCTCCTGTCGGGATAATATGCCCAGTTCCACGGTCTGAGGCAACGCTCGGGGTGGGGCATCATGGCCAGATGGCGGCCGTCGGGAGAGCATACTGCGGCTACGGCCTCAGGTGAGCCGTTGGGATTGCCGGGATACTCGTTGTAGTTGTATCTGAGGGCGATATTGTACTCTTCTATTGGCCTGGGGAATGAGAAACGGCCTTCACCGTGGGATACCCAGATGCCCAGCTTGGAGCCTTGCAGGGACGAGAGGAGGATGGAAGGGGAGTTCCCGACGGTTACCCCTACGAACGCTGATTCGTACTTGTGTGACTCGTTGTGCTTCATCTTCGGGGAGATATCCTTCTGCTCCGGGGTAATCAGTCCCATCTCGGCCATCAGCTGGCAGCCGTTGCAGACTCCGAGGCTGAGGGTGTCCTTGCGGGCATAGAAACGCTCTATCGCGGTGCGGGCTTTCTCGTTGTACAGCAGCGCGCCGGCCCAGCCCTTGGCAGAGCCGAGAGTATCGGCGTTGGAGAATCCTCCTACGAAGACTATCATCTGCACGTCATCCAAGGTCTCACGGCCGGAGACGAGGTCCGTTACGTGTACGTCCTTGACTGCGAATCCGGCCATGTACAGGGCCCAGGCCATCTCCCTGTCCCCGTTGGAGCCGGTCTCGCGGATGATAGCGGCCTTGACCTTGCGCTCGGACGGCATGGTGTACTTTCCGTCAAAGTGTTTCGGGAAGGCAAATGTCAGGGGCTGCTTCTTGTAGTTGGCGTATCTCTCGGAAGCCGGTTTCTCTCCTGTCTGGATGCTGTCCAACAGGTAGGATGTACGGTACCAGCTGTCCCTCATGGCGTCGATATCAAGGCACAGTTCCTGACCGGATGCTCCATAGAGGACCTTCAGCGTGCGTCCTTGTGCAGGGCGGCCTATCTCGTAGGCCTTGACTTGTCCAAGGTTGCGCATGAACTCTTCCTTGCCTGAGTCTTTGACCTGTACGATTACACCAGGAACTTCGGACAGCAGCATGTCTGCTGAGGCGAACTCTCTGAGATCAATGTCCGCTCCTCCGGTGGTGTTGGCGAAGCACATCTCAAGCAGGGTCGTGACCAGGCCGCCGGCCGAAATGTCATGTCCGGCCACCACTGGATTGCTCATGGAGTTGAACATCGCGTCCTGCAGGCTGTTGAAGCAGGTCTTGAAATATTCCGGGTCGGAGATGTCAGGAGTCCTTGTGCCCACTTTGCTTACTGTAGATGCGTATGCCGAGCCTCCGAGAGGGAAACTGTCCTCACCTTTGCCAACATGTACAAAAGGAATGTAGATCAGCGTAGTGTCGCTGTCACGCCTCATGACGGGGCGCAGCGTGGATCTCACATCCTTGCTCTCGCCTGATGCGGAGATGATGAGGGTCCCGGGGGAGAGGACTTTCTCTCCGTTGGGATATTTCTGGGTCATGGACATGGAGTCCTTGCCCGTCGGGATGTTGACACCTATGGCGATGGCGAAATCACTGGCACCCTGTACGGCAGAGTACAGGCGTGCGTCCTCCCCTTCGTTGCGGCATGGCCACATCCAGTTGGCGCTCAAGGATATGCCGTAGATATTATCCTTTATGGGAGTCCAGATGATATTGGTCAGGGCCTCGGCAATCGCGAGTCTGGAACCTGCTGCCGGGTCTATAAGGGCCGCAACAGGAGCATGTCCTATGGATACGGCTATGCCTTCCGGGTCGTCATAGCCTATGGCAGTAACTCCCAAGTCGCTGAGAGGCAGCTGCAGTTCTCCGCAGCATTGCTGGCAGGCTATCAGGCCTGTAACAGAGCGGTCTACTTTGTTGGTCAGCCAGTCCTTGCAGGCCACTGACTCCAGCATCAGCACTTTGGTAATGGCATCAGTCAGTTCCACCGGAGACATGGACGACGGTGCTTTTTCCAACTTGCTGAATCCTCCGTGCCCGTCCGCCCCTCCTTTGGGAGACGAGCCGCGCATGACTGTCTTAGGTGTGGAGCCGAACATGTCGCTGAGCTCTAAATCTATGGGCGCATTGCCGCTGCGGCTGTCCTTCAGTGTGAAGTTGCCTTTTCCGCTGACTTCCCCGATTACGTAGAACGGCGCTCTTTCCCTTTCGGCGATCTTGCGCAGTTCATCAGTGTCGGATTTCTTCATCACGAGTCCCATTCTCTCCTGACTCTCATTACCGATAATCTCCTTGTCGGACAGGGTAGGGTCGCCTACAGGAAGCTTGGATATGTCTATGTCGCCGCCGACTTCCTCCACCAGCTCGGACAGGCAGTTCAGATGTCCTCCCGCACCGTGGTCGTGAATCGAAATGATAGAGTTGTGGTCTTTCTCGGCCACCGAGCGTATGGCGTTGTAGACTCTTTTCTGCATCTCAGGGTTGGCCCTTTGAATCGCGTTCAGCTCGATGGAGTTGTCGTACTCGCCTGTCGCCACGGAAGATACCGCGCCTCCGCCCATACCGATACGGTAGTTGTCTCCTCCCAACAGGATGATGTCGTCTCCTTTGGAAGGACGGTCCTTGGCCGCATCGGCCATTTTGGCGAAGCCTACACCGCCAGCCAGCATTACCACCTTGTCGTAGCCGTATTTGCGCTCGGCTCCGTCAGGATCCTGCTCCGTGTGCTCGAATGTCTGGAGAGAGCCGCAGATCAGGGGCTGTCCGAACTTGTTTCCGAAGTCAGAGGCTCCGTTTGAGGCTTTGACCAATATCTCCGCGGGCGTCTGGTACAGCCATTTGCGTGGAGGGCGGGCCTCCCATTCCCTTCCGTTGTCGATGCGGGGATATGATGTCATGTACACCGCTGTGCCGGCAATGGGGAACGAGCCTTTGCCGCCTCCGATACGGTCTCTGATCTCACCTCCGCTGCCCGTGGCCGCTCCGTTGAACGGCTCAACGGTGGTGGGGAAGTTATGCGTCTCGGCTTTCAGCGAGATGACTGTCTTGACCTCCTCTTCCTTGAAGAAACTGGGTCTGGCTGCTGCTGCAGGATGGAATATTCTGAGCTTGGGGCCTTCGATGAACGCACAGTTGTCCTTGTATGCCGATACAATCCTGCCTGGATTGACTGCAGATGTCTTCTTTATCAGTTTGAACAGAGATGACTCCTTCTCCTCTCCGTCTATGATGAACTTGCCGTTGAATATCTTGTGTCGGCAGTGCTCTGAGTTGACCTGAGAGAATCCGAATACCTCGCTGTCTGTCAACGGTCTGCCGAGTTTGTCGGACAATGCCTTCAGGTACTGGATCTCGTCTTCGGACAGGGCTAGTCCATCTTCTTTGTTGTAAGCCTCGAAGTCGGTGATGTGCCGTATCGGTTCAGGCTGGCGGTCTATGGTGAATATATCCTCGTCAAGACCGTGGTATATGCGCTGTAGCATTCTGTCGTGAGGAATTTCAGCATCGGATGCGTACCGGCATTCTTCTACCGGAAAGTATTCCTCAATGCGGGATATTCCGGAGATGTTCATGTTTTGGGTAATCTCCACTGCTGCTGTGCTCCATGGTGTTATCATCTCCCGTCTTGGTCCGATGAATGTACCTGGGACTGTGTGTTCCTGAAGTAATTCCGCTTCTGAGAAAAGCCATTTAAGAGTTTGAATTGTCTCAGCGGAAAATGCTGTCTGTGAGCCGACTGCTATGATTTGCCCCTCGGAGGAGCGGAAAAAGTATACCATATCAAATATAATTTAGCAGTCAAAAATAGGGATAATTTTGCTAAGTGTGTAGAATTTTCCCATTTTTGCGTACAAAATTTCAAAATATGCCTGAGATAGAGCCGGAACTCGAAAAGATGTACCGTGAATGCGTCCGGAGACTGTATTCCATAGCACCGTCCTTTCAAAAGGTGGGGGTCTTGGGATATCATCCCGGTCTGGAGACCATGTCTGACTTCTCCGCCTATCTTGGAGACCCTCATAAGTCATTGACAGCAGTGCATATCGCCGGGACGAACGGCAAGGGATCGGTGGCTCATATGCTGGCTTCGGCTCTTGCATCGGCATATCCCGGTGAGCGCATAGGGCTGTATACGTCTCCGCATCTGGTGGATTTCAGGGAGCGGATAAAGCTTGTCAGCTCGGCAACCGGCGAGGTCGGGGAGCATTTCTCAATGATAGGCAAGAGAGAGGTGCTGGATTTCATGCATAGGGCCGGGTCATTCATAGAGGAGCGAACTCCATCCTTTTTCGAGATCACGACAGCCATGGCATTTGACTATTTCAATCGGGAGAATGTGCGTGTAGCCGTGATTGAGACAGGGCTTGGCGGAAGGCTGGACTCTACCAATATTATTGTTCCCCGGCTGAGCGTAATAACCTCCATCGGTATTGATCATAAGGATGTTCTGGGAGATACAATAGAGCAGATTGCTTCGGAAAAGGCTGGAATTATCAAGCCTGGAGTTCCGGTCGTGGTAGGGGATGTTCCTGACAGTGCATATGATGTCATAAGGACCAGGGCTGAGCAATGCGGAAGCCGGCTTTATCGTGCCGGGGAGTTGTGCGATGAATGTGTAGGCGCAGTCGTGGCCGCATCTGAGGCGGACTTACATGCGGCCTGTCAGGAAAAGAATATCAGGACAGTGCTGACCGCGCTCAGGGTACTTGGCCTGGAGACTGTCAGCAAGGACTCAGAAGTATATGAGGCAATAATACATGCTGCCGCAATTACTGGTTTGAGGGGGCGTTGGGAGAGGCTTTCATCCAGGCCGGAGGTGATATGCGATATCGGGCACAATGTGGAGGCAGTCTCAGTATCCATGTGTCAGCTTGCTAAGGAGGCTGGTGGAAGACATATTATAATGGTATACGGCATGGCCGGGGACAAGGACGTGGAGTCGGTATGCTGCCTGCTGCCGGATGAGGCCGAGTATATAATGACGCAGGCCAGCGGCAGCAGGGCAATGCCCGCCGAGCGGCTTGTGGAGATTGCCGGAAAGAGGTATTCCGTAGCCGTCCCGGACGTGGGGCAGGCTGTGAGGCTGGCTATGTCAAAGGCTTCTGCCGACGACGTGGTCTTTATAGGCGGAAGCAGCTATGTGGTGGCGGAAGTCCTGGAAAAATGGCCGGAAATTATGGGTAACAAAAAAGTTAAGAAATAAAACAATAATGTTAAAAGCGCTATGAGTGTTGTTTATACAATGATTGTAATCTTTGTGCTCGGCTATCTTATGATAGCGATGGAGCATAGGATTAATGTAAGTAAATCATCGGTGGCTCTGGTCCTCTGCTGCCTGCTTTGGGCCCTTCTGAGCGTATTTTCTTCTAAAATCGATCCTGCCCTAACCCACGATGTCGTGAACTCGGACCTGCTGGCCGCTCTCGGCAGCACCTGTGAGATCATCGTGTTCCTGATAGGCGCGATGACCATCGTGGACATCATAGACACGCACGGTGGCTTCGAGGTGATAACACGTCATATAACTACACGCAAGAAGACCCGCCTGATGTGGCTGATAGCCTTTCTTACATTTTTCATGTCATCAGTGCTGGACAATATGACTACGACCATAATCATGGTCATGCTCATCCGGCGTATGCTCACCAACTATAAGGAGAGATGGCTGTTCGCATCCATTATCATCATTGCAGCCAATTGCGGAGGTGCGTGGTCGCCTATAGGAGACGTGACCACCATCATGCTCTGGATGAAGGGCAATGTCGGTACGGCCAAGCTGATGGCGTCGCTGATTCTGCCCTGTGTCGTGTCGGTGGTGATACCGACTGCTGTTGCTACCAGATTTCTTAAAGGTATGATAGCCAAGCAGCAGACCAACGAGGACGCATCTTTCAGACCTTCGTATATTACTGGTGGCGAGAGCAAGACCATCCTTGTGCTTGGTGTGTTGCTTCTGGTCATGGTGCCCGTGTTCAAGAGTGTGATAGGCCTGCCTCCATATATGAGCGTGATGTTTGCCCTTGGTGTGCTGTGGCTCTATACCGACTTGATGTACAGGCGTAAACATAATGTCGAAGAGTCCATCAAGAACAGGGTCTCCAAAGTCATCAAGCATATTGACATGCCGACGATTCTTTTCTTTCTCGGTATTTTGATGGCAGTGTCCGCTCTTGAGAGCGCTGGTATTTTGGGCGCTATGGCTGAAGGACTCAATAGTGGCGTACATAATATATACGCCATCAATACAATCATCGGCCTGTTGTCCTCAGTCATCGATAATGTACCTCTGGTTGCAGCCAGCATGGGTATGTATCCTATTCCTGATGCTGCCGCCATCGCAGCATCTGCCGATCCGGCTTTCCTTTCGCATTTCGTGGCGGACGGTGATTTCTGGCATCTGCTCGCATTCTGCGCCGGTACGGGCGGAAGCATCCTGATTATCGGCTCGGCTGCCGGAGTAGTGGCCATGGGGCTGGAGAACATCAACTTCATGTGGTATTTAAAGCATATAAGCCTGCTCGCTCTTATCGGCTACCTTGCAGGTATAGGGGTTTTCATCCTGCAGGACCTGTTTATCGTACCATTGTTATAATGCAGACTTTGAAAGATACTGCACCGGTCAGGATTCTGAGTCTCGGGCCGGTGCTGTTTAATATTTAAAAACGGCTATGAGACAGATAATAACCCATTTCACAGACGATGACCTCTATAAGTTCACAATGTGCTGCGCGGTGATTGACAATTTCCCGCGTGCCCAGGTCAAATACTCGTTCACCGACAGAGACGATACGGTCTATCCCGATGGGTTCGCCAGGGAGCTGGCCGCTCAGATCAAGGCACTCGACTCCGTAACCATTACAGATGACGAGATAGATTTCATGCGTCGCAGGTGTACCTATATTCCCGGCTGGTTCTACAACTATCTGAAAGGATACCGTTTCAATCATCGCTGGGTGGATGTGCGCCAGGATTCAGAAGGGCATTTGGAGATAGACATCGAGGGAAGTTGGGCCGAGACCATACTGCTGGAAGTCAAGATATTGGCTATTGTCTCAGAACTGTACTACATTATGACCGGACAGTGTGGCGCGTTTGACTATGGGCGTTATTATCATAAGTCATACCGCAAAGCCGAGAGGCTTCTGGAGGCTGGCTGCGTCTACAGTGATTTCGGTACCCGCCGCAGAGCGTCTTTCGAGGCTGAGGATACTGTTGTCAGGGCTATGAAGGACTGTGAGGCCTCCCATAAGTGGCCGGGCCGCTTTGTGGGGACCAGCAATGTCTATTTGGCGATGAAGCATGACGTGCTTCCTGTCGGAACAATGGCGCATGAGTTTATCTGCGCGATAGGGGGCATGTATGGGCCGCAGATGGCCAATAACATAGCCATGAACCTGTGGCGCAATACTTTCAGAGGAGCTTTGGGCACATTCCTGTACGATAGTTTCGGATGGAAGATATTCAGTCTCAATTTCTCCGAGGACTTCGCCAATCTTTTCAAGGGGCTCCGTGTGGACAGCGGGGACAATTACGAGCAGCTTATGCGTATAGTGGACAAGTACCGCTCTCTTGGCATTGACCCAAAGACGAAGCAGGTGATATTCAGTAATGCACTTGATGTGGACAGCGCTATAGAGATTCAGAAATATGCCGTGGAGTACTGCCAGCCATCTTTCGGTATAGGTACTCACTTTACCAATGATTTTGACGGTGTAAAGCCCATGAATATCGTCATTAAGCTCATCGCGGCAAAAATTACCGAATCCTGGGACTTCTACAATGATACCTGCAAGCTCAGCGAGGACACCGGCAAGCACACAGGCCGTCCCGAAGTCGTCCGCCGCTTCATGGACGCCCTGGATTTCAAGAAGTAGGGTCGGAAGAGCGGAGATATCACATAACTTAAAGGGGTTGCATCAAAACATTCATTTTGAAACAACCCCTTTTTCGGTGGGAGCTGAGGGAGTCGAACCCCCGACCCTCTGCTTGTAAGGCAGACGCTCTAAACCAACTGAGCTAAGCTCCCTTGCTTTTGCGGATGCAAATATAGAGCAAATTTTCTCACTGGCAAAAAAAAAGTTTAAAAATTTTCACAAATTTTCTGCACAGATATCATATTTGCCTATGAGTCTGCTGATTTCAGGATCCAGATTGCCCCGGAACCTGAGGCTGCGCTCCTGGTTGACGGCACTCAGAAAGTATTCCACGGCTTTTTTCTCGTTGCCGTTGCGGGAGTGGGCTACGGCGAGCAGATAGTCTCTTTTGCCGGAGACCGGCAGGTCTTCAAGGATGTTCATGGCCGAGGCGTTGTAATCCATTGCCAGAAATGCCAGGGCACTGTTGATGTCCCGATAGCTGCCCAGCAGTCTGACGGCCTTACTGTAGTCTCTGTCCTTGATGGCCTGTACTCCGGCACTATATACCGTGTCCGGTTCGGTTGTGTGTATAGTGTCCTTGACCATGTCCTTCCGGTGGAGGCAGAATTGGAATTCCACTTCCCTGAGAACAGGGTAGAGGTGTTCCTTTATATATGGGTATTCAGGATGAGCGCTCAGAAGATGCTCTCTCTTGTCATGAGACGTTTCTGCGCATATATCAAGTATGCCAGTGAGATCATTGACGGTACTGTCTTTTCGGATTAGGTCGTAGAGCCGTTCCCAGTTTTCGGGGATGTGTCTTTCAATCAGTCGGAAATCCTTGCCGTCAATAAATCCGGCGATAGACTCCGCACGTTTTCTGGCCAACTGGCTATTGAATCTATAACTGCCTTCAGGAGAGCACGATGCTGTGATTATCAGGCTGTCGGCCAGATATTCCCCTGAAGAGAGCAGGCCGGAGATGATTGACTGGATGTATTGCAGCTCGGCATGGTTGTCCATATAGCCTGTGTCTATATCCGATCTGCCGGCCATGAAATTAATGGCAGCCCTGGTGTTCAGTTCGACTCTCCGTTCAATGACTTTGGTCACGTATCTCTGAATATCCTCGGTCATGGTCGCAAATGAGGAGACGTAGAATGTGACCGGCTCTGAGGGTGGAATACTGTACAGTTTCTCGCCCTGGTAATAGATTCCTCCTGTCAGGCAGACGTCTATCTGCCGCAGGCCTGGCCTGGTGCCCAGAGCCTGATGATATGTGTATCTGAAGTCTTCTGTGTTGTCTCCGATCAATGTGTCGAGCCGGAAACCGTAGGTTATCACCGGGTCTTTGACGAACCTCCTGTATTTCTCGTCTGTCTGACTTTTCTTTATGTTGTTGCGCTGTATAGCCAGTGTCTTCATAAAGTGCTCTCTTGCTTCTTCCAGCGAGATGCCGTACAAGCCTCTTATGCTGTCAGTGTCCACGAGGGCCGTATCGTTCCGGAGTGCGGCAATCCGGGGAATGTTCCGCTGTATGAAAGTTTCCAGAAGTCCTGTGTGCATCAGCAGTGACGTGTCCGTGATGATGCCTGCCAGAAATCGGTTGTACAGCTCATATCCCCTCATCTGACGCTCCTTGTACTGCTTGCCTGTGAGCAGCAGGACTTCCAGGGACACGGTGTCCTCATAGAGAACGGCCTTGGGAGTCAGCCGCACCTGCCACTGTGGATTGAGCATGGTGGAAGGCACGTGGATGTTGAAAGCCATACGGACTGAGCCGTTGCGCTCAGCGATGTTCTTGAACTTTGCGGTGATGACCACCTCGTTGAGAGGCTCGCTGAGATTGGCCGTCCCGGTGGAGTCCATCGTCCCTCTCATCAGATAGTATTTTCTCCCGTCATTGCCGGTCATGGTCAGAGTGTCCGTGTCAGGCTTTGATACGATGTATTTATAGGTGTCGCTCTCTCTAGGCGTTTGTGTGGGTAGGAAAAGTGAGACGCCAGCGTTCTGTTTCCGCAGATCATTGATATTCATTCTGACGACAGTGGAGCATGAGCTCAGTAATGTGATGCCGGTCAGGCAACAGAGAATATATATGGTCTTTTCTTTCATCTCAGAAATAATATAGAATGTTGATCTGTATGTCGTCTGGAGAGATGAACGCTTTAGTCCCCCAGTCCGTCAGCTTGCCGCATGGCAAAGAGCGGTATTCCTTGAATGTAGTGCCTCCGAACCACAGACCTATGCCGAATTCTATGTTAAGATGCTTTGTCAGCATCAGCGAATAACCGAAGTTAAGGCCCATGCCGAAAGCGTCTCCCTCCCTGGCTTTTTGTGAGAAAATACCTCCGGAACTGTACCTGCACCACTGGAGTCTGGCTCCGTAATAGAATCCGGAGTAGACAAAGAACGGCCAGTACCGGGCTCCGGCTGCAATGCTGAGTTTTTTGTTCTGAATCCGGTGGGAACGGCCCTGGAAATAAAACGGGTTGTACCTGCCCTCGGCTGTCAGACTCCAGTGCTGGTGCAGCGAGACTCCGGCCTCTGCATTGATGGTCAGGAAATTGGCGTAGTCCAGCAGGTTGGTGCCTATGCTCCATTTCTGAGCTTTCAGAGGTTGGCCGCACAACATGAGGACTGTGACTGTAACGGATAATATTCTGGTTGTTGCATTCATATTGTATCTGTATCAAAACATCCGGATCCTTCTCTCGCCACTCGAGCCGTCCCTTTCTCTCTTTTCCTCTTCCCCTCATCGGGTCCGGATGCGGAAGCAAATATAGATGCTTGATACAGAACGGAAAAACCACTTTCGTACAATTAAAGAATGATTTTATGTTTATAAAAAGAAACAGATTTTTATAAAGAGAAATGTTCCCCTAAGTGTTTAAGTGCCATTTTGGCAGACCGGTGCTGGTGGTATGCCTTTTGTGCTCCTGATGCGAAAAAGAAATTAAAGATAAAAAGATATGTCACAGCAAAAAGGTAAAATAGGGGTTACTACAGAGAATATTTTCCCCGTTATCAAAAAATTCCTGTATTCGGATCATGAGATTTTCCTTAGGGAGTTGGTCGCCAACGCCGTGGACGCGACTCAGAAAGTGAAGGCATTGGCAAGTACCGGAGAACTCAAGGGAGAGCTTGGAGACCTGACAGTGCGTATATCCGCTGACGAGAAGAAGAATACCTTGACGGTGACTGACCGCGGTATCGGTATGACGGCCGAGGAGATAGACAAGTATATCAACCAGATAGCATTCTCAGGGGCCGGAGAGTTTATTGAGAAGTACAAGGACGTGGCCGGCAATATCATAGGCCATTTCGGACTGGGCTTCTATTCAGCTTTCATGGTCTCCAAAAAGGTGGTTATCGAGTCTCTTTCGTGGAAGGAAGGCGCCAAGCCTGTAAGGTGGGAGTGTGAGGGCAATCCAGAGTTCGTGATGAAGGAGGGCAGCAGGACTGACCGCGGAACGGAGATTACGTTGTATCTGGATGATGACTCCAAGGAGTTTGCCGGTGCTTCCAAGGTGGAGGAGCTGTTGAAGAAATACTGCCGCTTCATGCCTGTGCCCATTGCATTCGGCAAGGAACAGGAGTGGAAGGACGGCAAGTATGTCGATACTGACAAGGACAAGATTATCAACGATACGGACCCGATTTGGAACAAGAAGCCTGCGGATCTGAAGAAGGAGGATTACATGAGGTTCTACCGCGAGTTATATCCGATGCTGGAAGAGCCGTTGTTCTATATACATCTGAACGTGGACTATCCGTTCAATCTTACAGGTATCCTGTATTTTCCTAAAATCAAGGATCGTCTGGAAGTCACCAAGAACAAGATCCAGCTCTACTGCAACCAGGTGTTCGTGACGGATTCGGTGGACAATATCGTGCCTGACTTCCTGACTTTGCTGCACGGTGTGATAGACTCGCCGGATATTCCTCTGAACGTATCCAGAAGCTATCTCCAGTCGGATGCCAATGTCAAGAAGATATCGACTTATATCACTAAGAAAGTAGCTGATAGACTGGAGGATATATTTAAGAATGACCGCAAGGAGTACGAGGAGAAGTGGGACAATCTCAAACTTTTCATCGAGTACGGTATGCTGACCGAGGAGAAGTTCTGTGAGAGGGCCCTCAAATTCGCCCTGATGAAGAATACCGATGGCAAGTTCTTCGCTTACGATGATTACCGCAAGGCCATTGAGGCCGCGCAGACGGATAAGGACAAGAAGGTCGTCTACCTGTACGCAACAGATCCTGTCGCCCAGTATCAGTACATTGAGACGGCTAAGAACAAGGGGTATGATGTCCTGCTCTTTGACTGCCAGCTGGACGCACATTTCGTCAATCTGCTGGAGACCAAGATTCCCGACTCTACATTTGCCCGTGTGGACGCGGATTCCATAGACAGGCTTATCCGCAAGGAGGATGTCAGGGAACCCGAGATGGCCGAAGCGGAGAAGACCGACCTCTCCGATATGTTCGAATCCGTGCTTCCGGAGGGCAACCATTATTTCGTAAAGCCTGAGAATCTGGGTGAGAACGGTGCGCCTATCCTGATTACCCAGTCAGAGTTCATGCGCCGTTACCGTGATATGTCGGCTCTCGGAGGTGGTATGAACTTCTACGGAGAGATGCCGGAGTCATACACTATAGACGTCAATGTCCAGCACCCTCTCATCAAGCGTATTCTGGAGGCCAAGGCCTCGGCTTTGTCGGAAAAGTGCGCTGCCTTTGACTCCCGCAGGTCTGAGCTTCAGGCAGGTATGGACAAACTGGATGCCGCGATGAAGGACAAGAAGGATGAGGATATCCCCACTTCGGACAAGGATGCCAAAAAAGAGTTGGAGAAGGAGATGGATGAGGTCCGCAACGAGCGAAAGGAGGCCATGAAGGGCTTCGCGAAGGACAATATCCTCCTGCATCAGGTAGTAGACCTTGCATTGCTGGCCAACAATATGCTGAAAGGCAAGGATCTTTCGGAGTTCATCCGCAGGAGCATCGAAGTCCTATAAAGAGTAAAGGAACCTTTATTCCTTGAAAACAAATCTGACAACCTCGCGCATCAGGTCATCGGCCTGCTGTTGCGAGGTTAGTGCTTCTATGGGGAAACCGATACTTACGCATCTGTGGTTGTCTCCCTCATAGGCTACGGCTGCGGAGGTGTTGACGGTCTTGTATCTCAGGAATGTGTGTGCTCCGTCGCGTGCCGGAATGATGGCATCTGGGGATTCCACGCAGTAGATATCCGGACATGGCTCGGTCTGGAATCCAAGTGCTGCCGTCGTGTCGCGATATATTCCGGACGGATTGCATACGGACAGAACATCCCCTGTAGAGGAAGCATGGCCGTTGCTCCATCGGTAACCGAGAATGTCATTTACGAAACAGTATGTCCTGAAATCTGGGTCTGTATCGCGTATGGATGTGTTCATGCTTTCGGAAAGCGTTCCTGATATCTTGCCGGAAATGGCGGAGAGAGACAGAATGGCATCCTGAATACCGGCTGCGAGCATGGAGTCGTGTTCTGGAGTAAGGGCCAAAGAGTCCGCGAGTTGAGTCAGTCCTGATATGGCAGAGCCGATGCTCTTGGAGGAAGTTTGCAGTATGGAAGTCTCTGGGTATATCTTTGAGAAGTCGTAATCTGTAGACTTGCCTATGTCTGCTCCTGAGACAATCAGCGAGCCTCCGTTAAGGCAGTAGTCTGTCAGTATATCCCGCAGAGTATCGTTGGAGAAACATGCTGTCTCTTTTCCGAATATGATATCCATCGCCGGATATATGCCTGGCTCTGTCTGTCCGGATATGATTGAGCCGAGTGATGCGGAGCAGAATCCGTAGCCGCTTCTCATCAGGGCAAGTCCGTGAATCAGCGGATAGTCAAAGGTGTTGCCGGCTACGCTTTCGGGGCCGTAGTCCATGTAGGAGGCTCCGAATCCCGGGCGGTCGTTGTGTATCCACTCCTCGTCCCGCGAATATCCATACTGTGCTCCTATATATGAAATATCCTCGATGTAAGGAATCGCCTGATCTCCTCCGAAATCCAGTCCGGGAGCTGATACACTGGTAAATCCGTTTACAACCAGGATGTTTTCCTTCTCCGGGATGTATCCTGCTGACAGTATCTCCGACGGGAATGAGAGGCCTCCGTCGTTGACTGCGACAACTTTATAGCTGTACAGCCTACCGGCCTCAATCCTGTCCGTGTAGGTCGTACCTGTCACTACGGTGCCGTTGTCAAAACCTGGGACAGGGTTGTCTCCATAGGGATTGAGGATTCTGCGGTACACGATGTAGGATGTCGGGTTGGCTGACGGTTCATGCGGATCTGTACGCGGAGTCCACGATAGCTTGATTCTGGCGGCGGGGTCTGATTGGTCTGCGATGATGGCACTGAAATCTTGTACCGGCAATGGCTGCACAGCATACTGTCTTCCGGAAGTATAGGAGAGATATTGGAGTATACCTTTATATATAGCACGCGATACGATGAACTTGAATTCTGGATTCAGTGCGTACTGCATATCGGATACGTTCTGATGTGAGAGCAGTTCAATGAGCACTGTGGGAACATCGGGAACCCTGGCCTCGACATATGAACGGTCCCATATTGCTCTGCGTGTCCAGTCTGTTCTGCAGTAGGCACGGATGTCGTCTACTATGGATGTTTGAACTATGTCTGCGAGTTCTCTGGCTGTGAGCCTTGCCTTTCCGTCACTATAGCGGACCTTGCCGTCGGATTCCTCTTTGTAAATGGCGAGAGTGCCGACAATGGAGTCGTTCTGGCAGAAACCGGCGTCGGTATGGAGTGCCAGGGCCATGTCTACAGGGATGTTCATGCTGTCTTTCATGTAATTTACCCATTCTCCACGTGACATGTAGTCATCCTTGTAGTCATTGGCACCGTCGTTGGGACTGTAGACTTTCTCGGGGAATCCGCTCCACTGCAGCCAATAGCGTGCGGCCTCAGCATATCTGGGATAGCCGCTGGTACTGTGGCCGCGCAGCACATTGCCCATTCCTCCTCCGAAGCGTACTGCATCGGTCGTTATCACGCCCTTTTTCTTTTCCTGTGCGCTTCGTACTGTGACACCTTGTCCGCATTCGCCTTCTGTAAAACGGAATGTGCCGAGATAGATCCATGTGCCGCCACCTATGCTCTGGTCAATCCTGTATGACTGTTCTCCTCCTGAATGACGTACAGTATATATGGCAGGGACGCTTTCCGGCAGACTCTGGTAGGATACGTAAACCGCATAATCTCCAGTCTTCGGGAAATACGGCAGATAAGAGGCCGTCTGTATGGATTTGCTGTCACTAGCGGACATACGTGCCGAGCCGGAGAGAAACGGATTGCCGTCCGTCAGAAGTGAGGAAGACTCAGCACCGAAGCCTGGCAGAGAAGTGTCTTTCCAGCCATAGCGGGTGTTGCCTGAATTGTTCCTCTCAGTATAGAACGGGCTGCCGTTGTCCACGATCAACTCGGTTCTCTGAGAATCCCGCTCCCTGGGCATAAGGACGTTAGCTCCCGCATTCTCCAGCATGGGCGCAAGAAATTCAGTAACATAGCTGTGGGTCAGCATGTCCTCGACAGTAGTAAAAAACGGGGCCCGCTGCCATTTCCACCGGCTGTCATCCTGCGAATAGTAATAGCCGTGGCTGGACCACAGCGCGATATTCCGGCCTTGAAGTCCTTCGGTTATATCAATATGACTGTTGAGCTTTTCAATCCAGCAAGCAGTACTTTTGTTGATGCGTTTGTCCGGTTTCATCCCGGAATAATAACCGGAAATCAGTCTCTTCACGGGTTTCTCTCCGTATAAAATCTTGATCTCAAGTCCGGTGCCGTAATCCGGCAAGGAAGATCTGATGGCGTCTGTCATAAACTGCAGATCGACGGCACGAAGGGGGTAATCTGATATCGCATCGTTCAGGCGTACTTCTATGCTGTGCTTGTTAATAAGCACAGTGTCAATATCTACCGTTCGATTTACTGCTGCTTTCCGGGATAGATATGTGTTGATGGAGTCTATGGCCGGCTTCAGTGTCCGATGGTCCGGCTGTGCGTCTGCGTCCTGGCAGAAGACAGCAAGTGCCGTGAGGACTGCAGTGACGTATCTTGAAAAGATCCTCATTTTATGTTGTTTTGTTCCGGGTGACCAGCCGCTCCAGGTGTCTTACTGCATGAGGGCCGACAAGGGATACTATGACAGTACCGGTAATGATGGATAACGAATCGGCCAGGAAATCGTACACGTCACCTTGTCTGGACTTGAAGAACCAGTCCTGGCAGACCTCTGTCAGGCCGGCGAAAAGCAGGCCGCTGAGGAGTGTAAGCACTATGGCGTGCTTTACGAAAAAGCGGTTTTGGACAGCGTACCTGCATGTAAGCCATGTTATAAACGGGTAGGGGAAGAACATGGCGAAGTGTGCGTACCTGTCCATGCGTATGCCTAGAAAATATTCTCCCAGGTCTATGCCGGTGGAGGAGAACTTGTAGAAGCACAGGAACAATACCATGGCCAGATATATGACATATAGTATATTTATTAATATCTTTGCACTTCGTAACATGGTGCAAAGATAGGAAGAAGCCGAGAGCAGAGCAAAAAAAATGATATGAAAGACTACAGACACCTTACACAGGAAGAAACTGATATCCTGAAAAGCAACGGATGTTGGGCCGAGAACTGGAGCAACGTCTATGTTGTGGCGGATTTTGCACCCGAATATATAATCCGGGTCAATTTCTACGGAATAGTACGCCTGGGCTCGTTCGCAGCCGGAATGCCGCTCCCTGGCGGCCTGTCGGTGCCATGCGGTATTTACGATGCCACGCTGTTCAATGTCTCTGTAGGTGACGGGGCGCTTATCACCAACGTTCACGGATATATAGCCAATTACGACATAGGTGCGCGTACGTATATTGCGGATGTAGGGAAGATATATATGGAAGGAGTGTCTTCTTTCGGCAACGGTATGGAGGTCAATGTTCTCAATGAGACCGGAGGAAGGGCCGTGGCTGTCTATGACGGGATGTCGGCTCAGGCGGCTTATTTTTCGGCTATGTACAGGCATCGGCCTGTACTTTCGGAGAAATTGAATGAGATGGCCCGGATATTCTCTGCCGGACAGAAGTCTCACAGAGGCAGTATAGGGTCATTCGTAAAAGTGGAGAATGTCGGGATTCTCAGGAATGTAAGAGTAGGAGACAATGCAGTGGTCCAAGGGTGTCTGCGGCTTTTTGACGGGACGGTGGCCAGTACCGCAGAGGCTCCCACGCTCATGGGCTGCGGTATAGTTTGTACGGATTTTATCGTTCAGTCAGGTGCTGTCGTAGAGGATGGGGCGCAGATATCCAGGACGTTTGTGGGACAGGGGGTTAAGCTGTCCCGTGGATTCACGTGCTCGGACTGTCTGTTTTTTGCCAACTCCCATTGTGAAAACGGAGAGGCTGTGTCCGTGTTTGCAGGGCCGTTTACCGTTTCACACCATAAATCCACACTGATGATAGGGGCCATGTTCTCGTTTATGAACGCCGGTTCCGCCACCAACTTCAGCAATCATATGTACAAACTGGGACCGGTTCATCAGGGAGTCTTCGCCAGAGGCACGAAATGCGGCTCGGGATCCTATATGATGCTGCCAGTCAAAGTGGCCCCTTTCACAACGGTGCTAGGTCATCATACCTCGCGCATAGATACTTCATTGATGCCGTTCTCTTATATTCTGGAGTCAGATGGAGGTTCTGTTCTCGTGCCGGGAGCCAATCTGAGAAGCGCAGGTCTGTTCCGCGATATGCGTAAATGGCCGGAGAGGGACAGGCGTGGCGCGTCTAATAGGCAGGACAGGATATCATACAATGTGTTTTCTCCGTACACCGCTTCCGACATGCTGGCCGGCAGGGCTCTTCTGGTCGGAATGCTCTCCCAGGAGCGTATATCCGGGAAGCCTGCAACTTATGGCGGATGCAGTATTGCTACTTCTTCTCTTACTAAAGGTGCAGGTAGGTATGATACTGTACTTAAATACTATATAGGTAAAAAAATAGTGGAGAGACTTAGTGACAGAAAGCTGAATACGGACAATCTTCTGAGGGATGCTCTCACTCCGGAGAGTACGGTAGGAGAAGGTGAGTGGGTGGATATCGCCGGAATGCTGGCTCCCAAAGCCGAGATAGAAAAAGTGCTTGACGCCATAGAGAGCGGTGAGCTTATAGATTTCATTTCCATAGAGAAGAGGCTGTCAGGTATTTTCTCAAATTATGAACTGTATGAGTGGAAATGGGTTTATGACCATATTTATCAGGTATATGGTATCCATCCTGGCACTATTGTGAGGAAGGAGCTTGTATCGCTGCTGCAGCAGTGGCTGTCCGAGGTTGAGAATCTGTTTGAAGACCTGGAGAAAGATGCTTCAAAGGAATACTCAAAGGAGGCCATGACAGGATTTGGAGTGGATGGAGGGGCAGATGAGGCACTTGCGGATTTCGTCAATGTGCGTGGTGAGGCTGCGGACGATGCAGTTGTACGGTCTGTCAGAGAGTCTGTGGAGGAGGCACGGCAGAAGGCGGCTGATATAGTCTCATTCCTTTAGAGAGTCTACTGCGAGGTCTGCCCTTATTTTGTCCATGACGGCAGTCACGACGTTGTATATCCGCTTTCCCTTTGAGTAATCGGCAGGGCAGGCAAAATGTACACGCTTCTCGGTCAGCAGCCTTTCGGATTTGTCTTTCTCGTGCCCGCCAGGATTGTACACGGCTATTGAATGGCCTCCGAATTCCTTTACAAGCCTCATGCAGGGGATGTCGGTGGCTCCGTCACCGAAGTAAATCATTCTGGAGAACGGTACAGGCCTGTCTTTCTCAAGCACAAACCTGTTGACCAGAGTGTGGTCCCTGATGCTCATAACCCCCTTGTTGATTTTGAACAGGAACTGTGTCTTGGCGGTGTAGTCGACAGCGACTCCGGGCCATACTGCTTCTCCGTCCTCATATAGAAAGGAGCAGGCGAACACTTTTTTAAACTCATGGTAGATATCCGTGCCCTCAATCATTTCCGTAAGGCCGGATGAGTTGATGTAATGTTCGACTTCCAGTCCGTTTTGCCTGCCGTAATCGTTAATGAGGCCGAACCATTCCTTTACTCCGGGATACAGTTTTACCATTGAGCCGAATTTCTGGAAATTTTCTCTGGTAAGGTGTATGCCGGCTTTTCTTGCCTCATCAATCATGGTTTTCATATAGCACAGAATCTCACTGGCATCGTTGTCAGTGGACATCTTGTTGCTCTTCTGCCAGAACAGGACCGGATCTTTGTCAAAAGCCTGTAACAGTCCGAATTCCTGCATGTTGGCAGGGGATAAAGTGCCGTCAAAATCATATATTAAAGCTACTGTAGGTCGTTTCATGCGTATCTAATTTTCAGCCAAATTAGCAAAATTTTTCATTTTTTCAGTAAGTTTGTACGATTTCGTGCAACATAACGCAGGTTGCATCCGTTATATAAAAGGATAGAAAAGATGGCACATCAGGAGATTATAGGGTTTTACAACCGATACAGGCAGAAGCTTTACAATATAGCGCTAAGGATTACCGGAGACAGTCTGGATGCGGAGGACGTGGTGCAGGAGACAGTCATCAAATATCTCCGTTCCAATACTGACAGACTTGATGAGCAGCAGGTGGAGGCGTGGTTGTGTAAGGCTTGTGCAAGAGCGTCTGTGGATATGCTCAGGGTACGTAAGGCATTGAAGGTGAAGCTGGAAAAATATGCTGAAGAGGACTCGGAGGAGGACTGTGCCCAGGAGTGGGATATCTTGTTGGAGAGCAATGAGCCGAATAAGATGATATCTGGGATCAGGAAAGCAATGATGGGCATGCCGGACGGGTACAGAGTGGTTCTGTCTTTGCTGCTGTTCGAAGGCTATGACTATACGGAAGCCGCTCAGATTCTTAATGTGGAGGAGAGTACTGTTCGTTCTCAGTATATGCGTGGTAAACGCAAGTTGCTAAAGTTAATGAGTTATATGAAAGGTTAATATGATTGATAATTTACAGCAATACTTCAAGTTAAATAAGGATAGCATCAGAACTTCTGATGAGGGTGCTCCCGAAGGAGACGGAACAAGATTCGAGGCCCGTTGGGAGGCTTTCAGCCGTGACCGTATCAGGTTTCGCTCAAGTCTCAAACGTCGTAAAAAGCCTCTCTGGAAAGTGGTGGCCTTCCCGGTCCTTGCGTCGCTGGCATTGATTTTCGGGGTCAGGTTCCTTATGAATCCGTATATCAATGATGATATTCCCCAGCCGGACAACGGAATGCTGGCAGTCTCCGACACACTGTCCCCAGTAGAAGTGTACAACATATATTACGATCTGACTCAACAGGTAAAGGATGAGATATACACCCTGGCCGAATCGTTGGAAAAAGAGGATCCCACCCAGATATACATGACGGTGGATGTTATAACACGTGAGGCTGTCCCCATTATCGAGCAGTTGCCCGATGAGATGAGCGATGCGGACAAGATAGCGGTACTCAAGGAGTATTCCATGCGGAGAATCAATGCGCTGAACAGGTACAAAAGCACGCTTATGGCTAACAATAATCTTTAAATACTGTATTATGAAACGATTTACGACCCTGCTGGCGGCGTCTATGTCAGCAATGACCGTCTTGGCTCAGGGCAGGACGGTCGATGAGACCCTGAAGCTGCGCGACTTCACAGAAGTAGAGGTGTCCTCTGTATGGAACGTTGAGATAGAGCAGGGGGCAGAACGATCAGTGACACTTACTTACTCGGAAGAACTGAAGCCGTATATAGTAGCGGATACAAGAGGTGGAGAGCTGGAACTTTCCCTCGATATGGACGATATGCCCCGCAAACTGCGCAACAGGATCAATGATGCCGGCTATAATGGAAAGAAGGGCTCGTATATCCTGACGGCCAGAATAGTCACCCCTGATCTAGAATCCATAGAAGCCTCTGGTGCCGCTGATATACAATGTAACGGCATCTTTAGCCCGGACCGTTTCTCAGTAGACCTCAGCGGAGCTGCCGGCGTCACCGGACTGGAGGTTTCCGTCTCGAGTCTTCATCTGGATGTCTCCGGGGCCGGACGGCTTGCGGTTCCGTACGTACGGGCCTCAGAGTGTGATATGGATTTCAGCGGAGCAGCCTCAGTCTCCATCGAGGGGGATATTGACGAGGTCTGTACGGACTTCTCAGGAGCCTCTGATGTGACTCTGTCCGGCAATTACGGTTTCGTCAACCTTGATGCCAGCGGAGCCTGCGATATCAGACTCTCCGGTAAAGCCATGGGGCTAAGAATTGATGCTTCTGGAGCATGCAGCATCATGGCAAGGGAACTAAGTGTTCCTGAAGTATTCGCTGACGGCAGCGGAGCCTCGACTATTACAGTCAGTCCTACAAGTGAGATTACAATCGACATTTCCGGAGCCACGACTTTGCGTTATCCAAAGGGGATAGATACCAAAATCATATCAGTCTCCAGGGGTTGCAGTATTGACACATTCTGACCGCAATGTTCGAGCTTATTCATAAACAGGACTTTGTGCTGGACTCGCACTGTGACACCCCGGGCATGCTTTTGGAGGAAATAGACTTGGGTAAAAGGCAGAAGCGGGGGCATGTAGACTTTGTACGTGCCCGGGAAGGTGGCGTGGACGGGATGTTCTTCGCGATATATTCACCTCCAGAACTTACAGAGGAGGAGGCTGTGGCACATGCTGTAAGGCTGATATCCAAGTGTTACGATGCAGTGGACACCAACAGCGGTGTCGCTGCTTTCGCTTTCTCGCCGGAGCAGGCATTGGAGAATAAACGCAATGGGCTGATTTCTGTCTTCTTAGGCATGGAGAACGGAACTCCGATTCAGCACGACCTTGCGTATCTTCATCTGTATCATCGCTTTGGCATACGTTATTTAACGCTTTGCCATAATAGACACAATCAGATTTGCGATTCATGTATGCCTATGGAGCCTGAATGGGGAGGGTTGTCTCCGTTCGGGAAGGAAGTCGTGACTGAGTGCAACCGTCTGGGCATTATGCTGGACAGTTCCCATGCTTCTGATGAGACCTTTTATGACATTTTGAAGTACTCGTCTACACCTGTGATAGCATCCCATTCCTCATGCAGGGCCCTGTGCTCTCACCCCAGAAACATGTCAGATATCATGCTACGCGATTTGGCGTCAGCCGGAGGAGTGGTACAGATAAACTTCTATCCCAAGTTCATAGACAATGATTTCGCTGATGAGAAGTTTCTCAGGCTCAGTGAGGAAGGAGAAAAGTGGCAGGAACTTTACCGTTCTGACCTATACAATGAGGTGTACCGTGACAACTATTTCCGGATAATGGAGGAACTGTCTGTCTACCCGGCTCCTTCCGTAAAGCGGGTGGTGGACCATATTGACCATGCCGTGGAGAAAGCGGGGATAGAGCATGTGGGATTAGGGTCGGACTTTGACGGCATAGAGATTGCCCCCGAGGGACTCAGGGACATATCAATGTATGGCAACATCAGGGCCGAATTGCAGGAGCGCGGTTACCGGGAACAGGAGATAAGGGGTATATTAGGAGGCAACCTGTTGAGAGTCATGCATGAAGTACTGAGCAAAGCACAGTCCTGAGTAGATTGAGCGCGCTGCCGGCGAAACGCTGTATGTTGGTGTATCTGTCGTTGTTGAATCTGAACATCCGGGATATGACTGCGGTTTTTCCCGGATGATCTGTATCCGGATATGCTACTCCGACCCACACAGTTCCCACCGGCTTGTCCTCGCTTCCTCCGTCAGGTCCGGCAATGCCCGTGGTGGAGACAGCGAAGTCAGTATTTAGTGCCCTGCTGACTCCGAGAGCCATGGCCTCAGCGCATTCGCGGCTTACGGCTCCATGCTCAGCAATAGTCTCAATAGATACGTTTAATATGTTTTTTTTCACAGAGTTGTCATAAGAAGTGACTGATCCGTAGAAGTATTTGGAAGCACCTGGCATAGCGGTGAAAAGGGAGGCAAGAAACCCGCCGGTACACGATTCGGCCACCGATAAAGTCAGCCCGCTTTCGGTAAGCCTCTCAGCAATGACGGACTGCAGCGTGTCGTCGCCTTCACCGTAGACGGCATCTCCTATGACTGGCATGACTTTGGCGAATTCCCTGTCTATGCGTCTTATCTCTTCATCTCTGTCGCCTCCGTAGATGGACAGTCTCAGCTTAACTCCTGTCAGGGGATTTGGGAGGTAGGCTAAGTGCATGTCTGAGGGCAGGGCGTCTTCCCATGGCTCAATCATCTTTGCCAAAGTGGACTCTGCTATGCCGTAAGTAGTTATGGTCTTGTGATATATGCTGTCCAATGCAAAATGCCTGCGGATGTCCGCCATCACGTCAGGCAGCAGGCCTATGGCCTCAAAAGGTACTCCCGGCAGGGAATACAATACCGGACAGTGGGTGAAATCAGCGGGGGAGAAGCGGAATATCATGCCCGGTGCGGTGCCTTTCCGATTGACCATTACCTCGCATGTGTCCGGGACCATGGCCTGGGCGCGGTTGATATCCGATATATCAATCCCTCTGTGTGCTAAAATCCTTTCGATTACCTGCATCTGTCCCTCGTGGAATATGTCGCCGCGGCTTCCCGACAGTTCCGCCAAAGCATTCTTTGTGATATCATCTTTAGTGGGACCAAGTCCACCTGTAACTATTACTATATCAAAATTATGCAGTAATGACTTAATGCTTTGCTTTATGTCAGTTCCATCATCGGATATCGATATCATCCGGCACACTTTGATACCAATATTGTTGAGTTCTATTGCTATTGCAGAGGAATTGGTGTCCACAATCTGGCCGATGAGAATCTCATCGCCTATAGTACATATTGCCGCTGTTTTCATTGATGTTTACTTATGGGATTTAAGATATTTAAGAATCTTGCGCACAGCTCCGGGACCGTTGTAGATGAATCCGCTATATATCTGTATCAGAGACGCTCCTGCGTCCAGCATCTCCTTGGCCTGTTCCGGGCTCATGATACCGCCTACACCTATTATCGGCAGGATGCCTCCTGTCTTTGCGTGTATATGCCTGACCATAGCAAGGCTGCGCTCATATAAAGGCTGGCCGCTCAGACCTCCGTTGCCTATTGCCTTCACCTTTTCAGGGTCGGAAACAAGACCTTCCCTGGAGTTGGTGGTGTTTGTGGCTATGATACCGTCCAGTCCTGATGTAAGTGCCAGCTCCACAATGCGGTCCACGTGGTCATAAGGTATGTCCGGGGATATTTTTAGCAGTATGGGACGGTAATCGTCATAGTATCTTCTAAGAGTAAGCAGGCGGTCAACTATATCGGCCAGATAGCCGACGTCCTGCAGTATCGTCAGATCCTTGACATTTGGACATGAGACATTGACCGTAAAATAATCCACGTAGTCATAGAGCAGCGAGAATGCTCTCTCGTAATCCTTGTAGGCCTCTTCATTGGGAGTAACGGATGCTTTTGCTATATTGCCGCCTATTATAACGTTGGGCCTGTGTTTCTGCAGTTGCGAAACAGCGTATTTTACGCCTTTATTGTTGATGCCCATGCGGTTGATTATGGCCCGATCCTCTATAAGCCTGAAACAGCGAGGCTTGGGATTGCCTGGTTGAGCTTCAGGAGTAAGTGAGCCTATCTCAACGAAACTGAATCCGAAGTTACCCATGTCGTTGTAGTACTCACCGTTTTTGTCAAGACCGGCCGCCAGTCCGACCGGGTTTTTGAATGTGAGCCCGAAAACATCGCGTCGGAGCTCTCCTTCTTTGTCCCGTACTTTGAAAATGGCGCGTATTATATTCTGGGACAGAGGTATATAATGCAGAAAATGCAGTATTCTGAATGTGATGGCGTGCGCTGTTTCCGCAGAGAATGAGAAAAGTATACGTCGTATTAATCTGTACATAGTATATCTGCTGTTGAATCAGTGGCAAATATACGTTAAAAACTATTTAGGTGGATAAAATTCCTGAAATGTTCCGTCAGAGTAGAACAGAGTGATTCTTCTGACCTCTTTGGCGGATATCCCGGACACAGTGCGGGGTTCTTCAGAGTTGTCCGGAATCATCTCGGCGTCATTGTCATCCATGATCTCCTGCGGACTGCTGATGTCTGTATGTCCGCTCTGTCCGGAGAACAAGTCTCCGCTGTTGGACGGCAGGGGAGATTCCGGCTGATTCTGCTCACGGAACGGCTTGCCTTTGCCGAGGATGAACCAGTCAGGACTGACAGACGGAAACTTCATCAGGAATTTCTGGATAAATTCGAAGCTTGGCTTGTTCCGTCCTGACAGAATATGCGAGACATTGGCTCTCTGTATACCCATAATGTCCGCGAATTGAGCCGGTTTGAGCTGTTCAAGCTCCAGAAATTGTTGTAAACGC
>DVHR01000066.1 GCA_018711925.1 Candidatus Coprenecus pullicola | reverse complement strand
GAATTTTAATAAACAACAAATATCAAAATCAATACAAAAATGAAAAAAATTAAACTTTTGAGCTTGATGCTGCTCCTTCTGCCTCTCGCTCCCGTGAGGGCGGATGAGGGAATGTGGCTTCTGCCTCTGCTGGAGAAAATGAACAGCGGCAGGATGACAGAATTGGGATTTGAGATTACTCCTCAGGAAATATATGACCTGAACAATACGTCGCTGAAGGACGCAATTGTCATTTTCGGCAACGGCTGTACAGGCGAGATAGTGTCGGATCAGGGCCTTGTATTTACCAACCATCACTGTGGTTATGCGGCTATCCAGCAGCTCAGCTCCGTAGAGCACAACTATCTGAAAGATGGATTCTGGGCGATGAATACCGATGAGGAACTTTATGCAGAGGGGCTTACCGTCAGTTTCCTGGAAAGTTTCACCGATGTCACCGACCAGGTGGAGAAGGCTCTGAAGAAGTGCAAGGGGCAGGAAGATATGATCAAGGCCCTGGACAAACTGGAGGGCAAGCTTTGCAAGAAGGCAGGTTGTGACGACAAGTTCATTGTAGGCCGGTTGACTTCGTTCTACGGTGGAAATACATACTACTTCATAGTTTACAAGATATTCAGGGATATCCGTCTGGTAGGTACGCCTCCTTCCTCCATAGGCAAGTTCGGAGCCGATACCGACAACTGGATGTGGCCTCGTCATACCGGGGACTTTTCCATCTTCCGTGTATATGCCGACAAGGACAACAATCCTGCCGATTATTCTGAGGACAACGTACCTTATAGCCCTGAAAGGCATCTGAGGATATCTCTTGCCGGCTATGAGGAGGGCTCTCCGGCTATGATTATGGGATATCCCGGGACTACAAACCGTTTTATGACTGCTTCCGAGCTTGCCGAGCAGCGTGAAAGGAACGAGGTCGCCATCAAGGTGAGGACAGTGCGTCAGGATGTGCTTATGGCCGACATGCAGGCAGACCCGAAGATCATGATTCAGTATGCCAGCAAGTACGCCGGCTCGTCTAACGGCTGGAAGAAATGGATCGGAATGAACGAGACATTCGCCAAGCTCGGTGTACAGGATCGCCGTGCCGAAGAGGAGGTGGCCTTTACCGAGTGGGTCAACGCAGGCGGTCAGGAGAGGATAGACCGCTACGGTGATGCTCTGAAAAATATTGACGAGGCTGTTGCAGGACGTAAGGCGGACAATCTGCTGGCCGCTTATCTCCGAGAGAGCTTGGGCAGCATTGAGCTGGTCAATGTCTCTGCTTACGGCGGTATGATAAAGGAGGCTCTGGACAAGAAGGACCAGGAGAAAAAGGATGCTGAATTGGCATCGATAGAGGCTGCACTGGAGAATTTCTACAAGGACTATTCCATGCCTACGGACAAGAAAGTGGCTGTTGCCATGATCAGTCTGTTGAAGGAAAGTATTCCTGCTGAGGAGCTGCCTTCGTTCTATCAGGAAATAGACAGCTGCTTCGGTGGGGATATCAATGCTTTTGTGGAGGATCTTTACAGCAAGTCGTTATACACTTCACTTGATAAGGTGAAAGCGGCTGTGGATGCCGCTGATGTCTCAGCTCTTACTGATGATCCCGCCTGCAAAGTGCTTCTCTCGTATATCAAGAGCTACAATCCTCATCAACAGGCGTTAATTGAATATGCGGAGCAGTTTGCCCAGGGCAAGAAGGACTATATCGCCGGAACTCTCGAGATGCGTGAGGGCGAGGCCATCTATCCCGATGCCAACTTCACCATGCGTCTGACTTACGGAACTGTCCTGCCCTACTATCCCCGCGATGCCGTGTTCTACAACTATTACACCACTCTCAAGGGTGTGATGGAGAAGGAAGATCCTTCGAACTGGGAGTTTGTAGTGCCTGATAAATTGAAGGAACTGTACGAGGCTAAGGATTATGGCCGCTATGCCAACGACAAGAGGGAGATGCCCGTGGCGTTCATCTCCAACCTCGATATCACCGGCGGCAACTCAGGCTCTCCGATCATGAACGGCCGCGGTGAGCTTATCGGTCTGGCCTTCGACGGCAACTGGGAGTCCATGAGCGGTGACATCATCTTCGAGCCGGAGCTTCAGAGATGCATAAGCGTGGACATCCGCTATGTACTCTTCATCATCGAGAAGTATGGCGGAGCCACCAATCTCATCGAGGAACTGGATATCGTTGAATAACTTATTTCTACGCTGAAATGATTGTAGATACACTTTCTAGGATTATTCATCCGGCGGCTGACAAGGACATCGTATCCCTGGGTCTCGTCGAGGATATAAAGCTCTTCGACGGGAACGGGGCTGCCGTCGAGCCTGCGGATCCTCAGGCCGGCGAAAAGGCCGTGCTGGTTCGTTTCAAACTGGTCGTGCCTTCTCCTGATCCTCTCCTGTCCTCTATCAAGAAGCAGTGCGAGGAGGCTTTGGCAAAGGAGTTCCCTCACGCCAAAATCTCGATTATTGAGCTGGTGAGGGAGCGCAAGCCGACGAAGAAGACAGTCAACGACCTGGACGACACCCAGCTGCAGAATATCGGCAAGATCATAGCCATTGCGTCAGGCAAGGGCGGAGTGGGCAAGTCCACCGTTTCCGTCAATCTTGCCGTGGCCCTCTCCCTCAAAGGGTATAGGGTCGGCCTCGTGGATGCAGACGTCTATGGCCCCTCCATCCCCAAGATGACCGGGACAGAGGGCGAGGTGCCCTATATGGACGAGGAGAAGGATCTGATAGTACCTCTTGAGAAATGGGGGATAAAGCTTCTGTCCATAGGCCACCTGGTGGCTCCGGAGCAGGCCCTGATATGGCGCGGACCCATGGCCAGCAATGCCGTGAAGCAGATTGTCATGCAGGTGGACTGGGGCGAGCTGGACTACCTGCTCATAGACCTGCCTCCCGGAACGGGCGACATCCATATCTCGATGGTGCATGACATCCCTCTGACCGGGGCTGTCATCGTCACTACTCCCCAGCAGGTGGCCATCGCCGATGTGATAAAGAGCATCAACATGTTCCGCCACAAGGATGTGAACGTACCCATTCTCGGTCTGGTCGAGAACATGGCCTGGTTCACGCCCGCTGAGCACCCCGATGAGAAGTACTACATCTTCGGTCAGGACGGTGGGCGCAGGATGGCTCAGGAACTGAATATCCCGCTTCTGGGCAGCATCCCCATCTACATGTCCGTGGAGCAGGGCGGAGACACCGGCAAGCCGGCCGCATTCTCCGACGGCCCCGACGCCGCAGCCTTCGCGGCCATCGCCGACAGGCTCTGACATGAGGCTATTTCCCATAATCGTAACCGCAGTCATGTTCATACTGACCGTACATGGCTGCGGTTTGACATGCGATGAGGAGACTTCCGTATCTACCGCAGCGGACAGTCTCCTGCTGCATAACGCCTATTTAGGACAGAATTTTCTGAAGGAGGACTTGTACGACTCCGCTGTGGTCTATCTGCAGAAAGCCGAGAGCCTCTTGCAGTACAGTGAGGCAGTAAGTCCGGAAGCTATGTCCGAGGCAGCGTGTGTTGTCTACAACGGTCTCGGAATATATTCTGTCAATTGCGATATGAATTACGAGAACGCCGTGACTTACTTTTTGCAGGGCGCAAGGTTCGCTGAGAGCAGAGGGGAGTGGCGCAAGCAGGCAGTGCTGCTGTCCAATTTGGTGCTGGTGTACAATATCCGTAAAGACCCGTCCGGTCTGGAGCATGCGTCCGAGGTGTACAGGATAGGTTTGCAGCACAATGACGAGGAGATAAGCAATACAGGGGCGTATCTGTGCGCTTCGATGTATTTTCTCGAAGGAGACACGGACACGGCTGAGGAATATCTCGACATAGCGGTCCGTTCTCACGGGGATACTGACAGCGCGTTGGTTCATAAACTTCAGGCGGAGATTTTGTACTCAAAGGGACAGACCGAAGAGGCGGAGCGTTATTTCCTACGGGCACTGGACAATTTAGACAACCTTTCCGCTTCCACCTACACTGATGTCGTCTCCAGCTACGGTGATTTCCTGATGGCCGAGAACCGGTATCGGGAGGCAGTGACAATCCTGAAAAAAGGTATGGAGCAGGCAATAACCACCGGCAACAGAGTCCGGCTGTTCAACATCTATCATAGCTTATCCGATGCTCACCGGAAGATAGGAGAGTACGAGATGGCTCTCTATTGGTACGAGAAGTTTCACGATGAGTCCTATGACGTCTTCAATATCCAGATGGAGAGACAGATATCTACCCTAAACCTGCGATACGAGCAGGAGAGACACGAAAGAGAGGTCAGCCAGTATCAGCTTCAGCTTTTGACCAGGAAAAGACAAAGCCAGCTTCTCCTGTGCATTCTCATAGTCCTGATTCCGCTGACAGGCAGCATTTGGGTTATGTACCGCAACAAGGACAGGATGTACATCCAGATAGCGAGACAGTATAAGCAGATGGCGGACAAGATGAGCGCATCATCACCGAAGTATGCCCGCTCTTCACTTGCTGAGGACAGGAATGATGAGATACTGAGACGGCTCACGGATCTGATGGAAAAAGATAGGGTGTACAGAAGGACGGACATAACCGTCGAGTCCCTCTCTGAGATGCTCCATGTCAATCGGACATACCTGTCGCAGGTCATAAACGGCCAGCTTGGAATGTCATTCAACGCCTACATCAACTCCTATAGGATACAGGAGGCGGTAAATGTTCTGTCTGATCCGGGCAGTGATATGCCTCTTAAGGCTTTGGCGGCATCAGTGGGCTTTAACTCCCTGTCCCTGTTCTACAAACTCTTTCGTGAAAAGGTGGGAATGCCGCCTGCAAAGTTCAGGGAAAAGATTATTTTTCTTTCCAAAGAGAACAATTGATGTATCTGGAAAAGGTTTTCATTGTATTTTCTCTCTCCCATATATACTTTTGTCTCAATACTAATTTTTAAATTTAGCGTTTATGAAAAAATTTATAATTCTTATGTACGCCGGCCTGATGTTGTGTTTGGCCGGTTGCCAGGAGAAGCATGAGACACCTGTGCAGGATCCGGGATTACGTTTGGAAAATAGTGTCGTTAATGTGTCAGCGGAAGGAGGGACTATGAGTGTGGCCTGGACTGTGGAAAATCCGATAGATGGGATGAATGTGGATATAGTTCCGGATTATCCGGAATGGCTTAATAGATTCGATGTGTCGGTTGAGGGAAAGATTAGCTTCAATGTTGACGAGTATACGGGGCAGGAGACGCGTGAGGCTGTGGTGGCGGTCAACTATGGTGAGGACTCGTCTTCGTTCAGGGTAGTGCAGGCAGGAATGGAAGAACCTGACGGTGAGGAAGCGATAAAGCTGGAGATAATCGAGGCCAGACCTAATACGGTAATAGTCAGCATAGAGACTGACGGAGATCTTACATACTTCATAAATATTGAGGAGAAATCTGTATGGGATCAGTATGCCGGGGAGGAAGATGTATTCGCACATGATATGGAGCTCTTTCAGTGGAATGCCGATGGATGGGGCATCAGCCTGGAGGCATGGATGAGAGAGGAGTTCGGTTCTATAAAATATGCTACTCCATATCACATGTTTATGTATGTGCAGGATGGTGTGAGAGGAACTGTGTATCTGAAAAACAATACAGAATATGTCGTTTACGCCTATGGAATAAATGCCGAAGGCGAGAGATTGACGGATCTTTACAGTATTGAGACGGCAACGGTTGATTATGACCAGTCCAATCCCGTCACCTT
>DVHR01000065.1 GCA_018711925.1 Candidatus Coprenecus pullicola | reverse complement strand
AAAAAGAAAATGTCAAAAATATAAAAACATGTATTTGTTCTGAATATTTTTGATTTTCCCAGAAAGAAAGTAGTCTCCACTATATCTTTGGGCAATAATTAGCCTAATGATGATGGAGACTATTTTTATTTTAACGGTGTCTCTACTGCCGTGTCTCATATATCTCTCTGTCGGAATATATGTTGTTTTTAAGATGAGAGCTAAATGGGACGGCAGTGACGGAACGACATCCGGGATTCAAAAGGATTTTGCAATACTTCTGCTGGTGATAGCCCTGTGCTATCTTTCCGGCTGCTCCTACATGGTGGTGGACGTGGATACCATGCTGTCTGGAGTGATGGACCGCATAGTCGTGAAACTGTATGTCGTATCCTCGTTCATGCCCTGTGTCTATGTACGGCGCTACGTGCTTAATGACCGTCCGTGGATTCATTTTTACATCCCTGCATTTTTCATCTTGCTTCTTATCCTGTTTACTGACGCCATGGTTCTGTCAGGAGTTCAGGAGAATATGCCGGATGCCATTCTGTTCAGGGGGTCGGTGCTCATTGCGCTGTTCATATTCTGTTTTGTCACCTATACGTATTTTACCCGAAGTTCCGCACTTGCGGAGGAGGGCCGGACAGAATGTTCCGGAGGACTGCTTACGCAGATACTCTCTGCCTCCGCATATAACTTTCTGCTTCTGCTCTACTCGTTCAGACTGCATGTCGTCCTGGATTATTTTATCCTTATAAGCGGCTTTGCAGTCATTCACGGGATGCTGTTCGTCACCTTGAAGAGAAGCCGGCCGGGGTGCGGTATTTCCAACGACGGGCCGGACTGTAGCAGGCGTGCTCCTAACGGTATGGTGATCGGATCTCTTGCGGACAGCGCATTGAGGGATGTGGAGGATGACACTTCGCTGTCATTGAAGGAAAGGCTCTTGAATTATTTTGAGAATGAGAAGCCGTATCTGTCCAAGGACCTGAGCATGCAGGAGGTGGCCATGAGGCTGTTCACCAACAAGTCGTATCTGTCGAAGACCATCAATGTGGAGATGAACAAGAATTTCAGGGAACTTGTCAATTATTTCAGAGTGAGGGAGGCCATGAGGATTTTCTCCGCCAGTCCGGATATTTCCATGAGTGAGCTGAGGGACATGTGCGGATTCAACAACAATGCCTCGTTTACTAGTGCCTTTAAGCTGAATACCGGATGCACCCCGGGAGAATGGTGTCGGGATATGAAAACAAAATTACAGGAGGAAAGGAGGAGCAGTGATGAAAAACAGTAAAAAGACGTGGGAATACACGAGGGAGATTGTCTTCGAGCGGCTGGACAGGATGATGAGGGAGGATAAGCTGTATCTGGATTACAGTATGACTTTGCCTAAACTTTCAGAAATGACCGGTACCAACCGGACTTATGCCTCGAGGGCCATCTGTGAGAAGTATAAGAGTTTCAGGGAGTATATCAACGGTCTTCGGGTCGAGCATATTCTGGCCGACGTACAGGAGAAAAATGCAGTGGAGCCGGAGGGAGGTGATCCGGATGAGTTTGCAAATAGTTACGGTTTCAGGACCAGAAGGAGTCTGGACCGGATTCTTGTGAAGGAGACAGGATGTACTTACAGGAAGATACTCAGGCGCAGAAACCGTTCAAAGTGACAGAATCTTTCCGAGGAGTTCGGTTAACAGCTCGCCTTCCGTGGCGGTGCCGCCTGAGCCGCTTTTGCTGTGCAGGTCGCATTCCCTTATGTAGGAGATTATTTTCATCGTCTTGCGCAGGTTGTAGTTGGTTGCGGCAGCGATGTATGGCTTGGCGTAGCTGTAATAGATTCCGGCCTTGGTTGCGGCATCCTGTACGGATGTCCGGTCTCTCAGCATGATGGCGTGGATCATCTCCACTTTGGAGAAAAAGAAGAAGAGGAAGCCGAGTGTCATCTGGAGAGGGTACTGGCGCGGTGATTCTCCGAAAAAGAACGCTATCCTGAAAGCCTTGTCGGAGTTGCGTGTGGCGAGGGCGGAAGTCAGTTCACCGGTGTTGAATTCCCGGCTTATACCCACGTTCTGCTCTATATCGTCTACAGTTATGGTTTTCTGCTGTTCCGGTACGGCTTTCAGAAGCTTGTCGGCCTCGACGGATATCTTGCGCAGGTCGTTGCCGGCATACTCTGCCAGCAGCATCGCTCCCTGTGGCTCAATGGCCCTGCCAATGCTGCGGAAGTACGACTCAATCCAGCGTGGCATGGCTTCCTCACGTATCTTGGCCGACTCGAAGATGACGCACGACTTGGATGCCTTCTTATAAAAGGAAGTCCGTTTGTCCATATTCTTGCCTGAGAACAGCAGTACCAGCACGGTTGTGGGTGATATATGGTCCAGGTAGACACTAAGTCCTTCCGGCTTTTTCAAGGCCTGTGCCTCCCGCACGACCACCAGCACCCTTTCGGACATCATCGGATACCGCTCGCAGTTGGAGACAATCTCGTCCACAGATGTGTCGGCGCCGTAGAGTATGGTCTGGTTGAAGTCCCGCTCATGGGGCTGCAGGGCCCTGTCTGTAATTAGGGCGCACAGCCGTTCAGGGTAGAAAGGCTCTTCGCCCATAAGGATGTATACGGGTCTGAAGTCTCCTCCCTCGATCTCCCTGCGCAGTGTCTCGAACTGTGCTGCTGTATCAATTTTAGCCATGACTGCAAAATTAGCATTTTATCATTAACTTTGCAGGCTATGGATACGATTTTCGATCCCTTGCGGAAGATAGATGTGGCCCGTACGCCCGAGGAGGAGGTGCGGCAGAGTGTCATCTCCTGGCTCAATGCCGAGAAGGGCATCCCGCTGGTGATGATGGCCTCGGAGTATGCCTTCCAATACAACTCGATGACCTACAGGGCGGACATAGTGGTCTTCGGAAGAGACATGAGGCCGCTTATGATGGTCGAGTGCAAGGCTCCCTCCGTCAGACTGGACCGGAAGGTCATAGAGCAGGGAGTGCGCTACAACCGCGTGCTCAATGTCAGGTACATGCTTTTCACCAACGGTGTCAGTATGTATTTCTGCGAGAGGACAGGAGACGGACCAGGATACAGATTTTTAAGTGAGATACCGGATATAGTGATTTAAGATATGATACTGGACACTTCTAGGCCTGTCTTCGGAATAATCTCCGAAGAGGCGGAAAAAATGGGCGTGAAGGCTTATGTCATAGGAGGTTACGTCAGAGATATGATCCTGGGGCGGCCGAGCAAGGACATAGACGTAGTGGTGGAGGGGGACGGCCCTGCCCTGGCCCGCCGTGTTGGAGCGCGGACGGGTTCCAATGTGGCTATTTTCGCCCGGTTCGGCACGGCTATGATTCATTCGGCCGAGGGAGAGGAAGTGGAGTTCGTGGGTGCCAGGAAGGAGTCTTATTCCAAGGATTCACGAAAACCCAATGTCGCCCCCGGGACCTTGAGGGATGATCAGCTCCGCAGGGATTTTACCATCAATGCCTTGTCCTTTTCCTTGCAGAAGGAGGACATGGGTGCGGTGTACGACCCTTTCAACGGACTGGAGGACTTGCGCCAGGGTCTGATCCGCACACCCCTGGATCCTGATGCCACGTTCAGTGACGATCCGCTCAGGATGGTAAGGGCCATAAGGTTCGCGACACAGCTGGGTTTCACCATAGTCCCCGAAGCCATGGAGTCAATACGGCGTAACCGGGGGCGGATGTCGATTCTCTCGCCCGAGCGCGTGAGCGAGGAACTGCACAAGATACTCATGTCTCCGAAGCCTTCTGTCGGATTTGACCTTATGGACGAGACAACTCTGCTGGAGCTTATTCTGCCTGTCATCAGCAGCCTCAAGGGAGTTGAGACTCAGGAGGGCAGGGGGCATAAGGACAACTACAGGCATACTCTTCAGGTGGTGGACAATGTCGTGCCGCATACCGACAACCTGTGGCTCCGTTGGGCGGCTCTGCTGCACGATATAGGCAAGCCGGCCACCAAGAGGTTCGAGAAGGGGACCGGATGGACTTTCCACGGCCATGAGGTGGTAGGGGCCAAGATGGTCTACCAGGTGTTCAAGTATCTGCGGATGCCATTGAACGAGAAGATGAAGTACGTACAGAAACTGGTATTTCTGCATCTGCGTCCTATTGCGCTGGTGCAGGATGAGGTGACGGACTCGGCCGTGCGCCGCCTGCTTTTTGATGCGGGAGACGACATAGACGACCTGATGACTCTGTGCGAGGCGGACATCACCTCCAAGAATGACAGGACTGTGGCCAGGCATCTGGCCAATTTCCAGCTTGTGCGGCAGAAGCTGCGGGAGGTGGAGGAGAAGGACCGCATCCGCAATTTTCAGCCTCCGGTGACCGGGGAGATGATAATGCGGATATACGGTATCCCTCCATGTCGGGAGATCGGCATCATCAAGGAATACATTAAGGACGCCATTCTGGACGGCCGTATTCCCAACGACCACGACGCTGCACTCGCCCTTATGCGCGAAAAGGCTTCAGAACTAGGGCTTGAAGAAATATAAAGCTACGAGAAAAGACTAGCCGCCCTCGGCTCTAGAGGGAGGGGCCCGCCACGCAGTGGTGGGAGGGCCTGGTCTTTTCGACTGCTTTATATTTCTTTAAGGTACATTATGAGACTAGTGTAGCGACACTCCTATCAAGCGCATGAACTCGCTGCGTGTACGCTCGTCCTTCAGGAATCCGCCTGTGAATGCGGAGGTGGTGGTGATGGAGTTCTGTTTCTGCACACCGCGGATCTGCATGCACATGTGCGAGGCCTCGATGACAACTCCCACTCCGAGAGGGTGCAGTGTGTCCTGTATGCAGTCCCTTATCTGGACGGTGAGACGCTCCTGCACCTGCAGGCGCCGGGCATAGCATTCCACCACCCTGGCTATTTTGCTCAGACCTGTGATGTACCCGTTCGGAATATATGCCACATGCGCCTTCCCGTAGAACGGCAGAAGATGATGCTCGCACATGGAGTACAGTTCGATGTCCTTTACCACTACCATCTGCCTGTAGTCCTCCTTGAACATCGCGGAACGCAGTATCTCGGCTCCGTCCATGTGATAGCCCTGGGTCAGGAACTGCATGCTTTTAGCTACTCTTTCGGGAGTTTTCAGCAGTCCTTCCCTTTCAGGATCCTCGCCCAGCAGCCTGAGCACTTCTTTATAGTGTACTGCAAGCTCTTCGGTAGCCTGCGGATCATATTCTTCAATTTTCCTAAATGCCATAGTCGTAAAAATTTGAGGCGCAATATTAAGTAAAATGTTGTACAATGCCAATAAATTATTACTTTAGAAGTCCAATTCAGTCGATAAGAGTATGGAGAAAGTGAAAGAGATTATCCGACTTGAGGATATATGCAGGATATACCGGGTCGGCAGCCAGGAGGTGAGAGCATTGGACGGGGTGTCGCTATCCGTTTATAAGAATGAGTATGTGGCCATCATGGGACCGTCCGGCTCGGGCAAGTCCACATTGATGAATATCTTGGGATGTCTTGATTCGCCAGACAGCGGAAGGTATGTGCTGAACGGTGTGGATGTGAGCGAGATGGATGACGGCGAGCTGGCGGATGCCAGGAATAGGGAGATAGGCTTCGTCTTTCAGTCCTTCAATCTCCTTCCGAGGTACAATGCGCTGGAGAATGTCGCCTTGCCGATGGTCTATGCTGGTGTTCCGGCAGGGGAGAGACGGGAGAAGGCGGCACAGGCGTTGAGAAGTGTAGGACTGGAGGACAGGATGGACCATCGGCCCAACGAACTGTCGGGGGGACAAAGGCAGAGGGTGGCGCTTGCCAGGGCGCTGATCAACAGTCCCTCCATCATACTGGCGGATGAGCCGACCGGCAATCTGGACACCCATACTTCAGTGGAGATAATGAGGCTTTTCGATGAGATATACCGTAATGGCAATACGGTGATAGTCGTGACCCATGAGGAGGATATCGCCGCCTACGCCCATCGGGTCATACGTCTCAGGGACGGCCGCGTAGAGTCAGATACAGAACATGTAAAATAGTACGAATATGAAGATTTACACTAAGACAGGAGACGCCGGTGAGACATCCCTCGTCGGAGGCAGGCGGGTCTCCAAGGCATCTGAGAGGGTCTGCGCATACGGAGACCTGGACGAACTGATATCATATATAGCCTTGTTGCGGTGCCATATCGGGACGGAAGACGCAGTCCTGAGGCAGATACAGGCGGTGCTGATGACAGCATCGGCTCATGTGGCTTCCGATGTGGAGAATCCCAGGCTGACTCCTTTTCCGGAAGAAGCAATATCGGTTCTGGAGAAAGAGATAGACAGGATGAGCGGAGAGCTGCCTCCCATGAGGAGCTTCGTGCTGCCCTCGCGTCCGGTCAGTGCGGCACACTGTCATGTGGCGCGGTGCATCTGCCGCAGGAGCGAGCGCTCATGCGTTGCCCTGGGGGATGAGCGGCCTGAAATGGTGGCTGTGCTGCGGTATCTCAACCGCTTGTCGGACTATCTGTTCACGCTGGGGCGCATGGAGTGCCGCAGGCATGATATTTCGGAAGATTTTTGGACTGACTAGAGGATTTTTGTATATCTTTGCCGACCAAATAAAAATGCATTGAGACTATGTATTGGACACTTGAATTGGCCTCGAAGCTCGAAGATGCTCCATGGCCTGCAACCAAAGATGAATTGATAGATTATGCTACCCGCTCTGGAGCTCCTCTGGAGGTTATAGAGAATCTGGAAGACCTTGAGGATGACGGTGAGGTCTATGAAAGCATAGAGGAGATCTGGCCCGATTACCCCAGCAAGGAGGACTTCTTCTTTAACGAGGAGGAATATTGATAGCCTTCAGGTAGGTTAAACGATTAAATATCAGCGCGATGAACAAAGATAATTTGTTTGTCGCGTTGGTGTTTTATGGTACGGTTTGTTTGTCTAAATTGCGGTTTTTCTTCTTAAAACTGGGTTTGTCTAAACTAACTAATCAGTTGAGACGTGAGAATAAAATTCTTTCAGACACAAACGAAAATTTGGAGTCAGAGCTGAATACATTGCTCGGCCTGTTGGCTATACCTTCAGTTCGCAATATGATTTTTGCAGTAGCCGATGCGCTCATCAGTGGGCAACCGATACCTGTTTCTTCCGGAGGCGGTGGTGGTAATTCCGACATCAGACCTTCGTTGGGATGGTCGCAGACCGGATGAGGAGGAAGAGGCATATAAACGGAGGTGCCTGATGCACGCAGTGCAAGTTGCCCGTAATTCTCAAAGAAAAACTATACGCAGGTAACTCCAAAATAAATCATTAGGATAGCTGCAAATTCTTGTGGTTGTCCTAATGATTAAGTTAATACAAGCCGATAAATCAGAATTTAGAGGCGATGGCAAAGCAGCTTTATGATTATTGGTTTGTGCAGTTTGACTTCCCGAATGAAGAAGGGAAACCGTATAAATCCAGTGGTAAGAAATTTTGAAATGGATGATAAGTT
>DVHR01000064.1 GCA_018711925.1 Candidatus Coprenecus pullicola | reverse complement strand
TTGACGATGGAAACAACTGAATAGCAATAAAATAGATGTTGACAAACTGTTGCACGAAATTGCACAACTCATTGAAAAGCAACCGGACTTCGCTGCGGCGCAGGCTGCAATCAAAGCCGAGAGGTAACAATACCAGTTCATATTCCAAGCCGGTTCGATTTGGACCGGCTTTTTTTGTCACATTGTTCGGAATTACGCATATTTATCGTATATTTGTGATATTTAAATATCCTAAATGCAGATAAATATGAAAAGATTTCTATTGCTGACACTTATGACTATGATTGCCCTGCCGTCCTTCAGTCAGGGCAGATTGCTTGAGAGCAGTGCCGGGAAAAAGCCCTTATGGGTAAAACACGATGTGGAGAGATATGATGTCCTTAAAATAAGCATGGAAAGCACCGTCAGTCTAGAAGATGCGAAGACCAAGGCTTTTGACGGACTCCGCAATCTGGTAATCAACAACACCACGACTTACATGCTCAAGGTCAACTATGACGGACGTGAGGCCGAAGAGATAATGAATGATGTAAGGAATTCGGATTTTGTAAGAAATATCTCTGAATATTCCGCGATAGAGACATATTGGGAGCACCGGCTGATAAAACGGCAGGATGTGTACATATATTACATTCTATACGACTTCAATGATTTTGAGAAAAAGAAAATCTCACTGGAAATCGACAAGGCCGACAGCGGCACTCTTGACAAATTGAACAATCTATAGTTTAGACATATGAGAACAATACGAATCATTACAGCACTTGCATTATGTGCATTGTTCTGCGCCCCTATCTATGCGCAGAAGTATACCGTCAGGAATTCCGGCAACTACGAGGTCGTCACTCTGGGAGTAGGTGCTGACGGCACGAAAATATTCAAGATCTATGTTACCGAGAAGACTGAGAGAAAAGCCATTCCTCTGGCAAAGAAGGCGGCCATAGAAGTCTGCGTGTTCAGAGGACTGCCGGCCACAAGCACCGTAAGCGCAACCCCTGCCTTGTGCAGCCTGTCTGACGAACAGAAACACGCGGCCTTCTTCGAGGAGTTCTTCGCTCCGGGAGGACAGTACTTAAGGTATGTCAATGTTACTTCCTCCGAGAACCCGTCCAAGGAGAAAGTAAAGGGAGGGTTCAAATTCGGCCTGGAGGTGCAGGTATTGTACAACAATCTCCGCAACGACCTTCAGGATGCCGGTGTAATAAGATCCCTCAGCTCAGGCTTCTAGAAACATCCACTAACATGCAATCAACACGGATATGAAAAAAATCATACTTTCGGCATTAATGCTTTTTGCAGCAACCACGGCCTTCTCTCAGGCGAGAAAGCCCATCATTATGGTTATTCCCAGTGACATATACTGCACCAGGGCCGGATATGTCACTACCTATCAGGATGAGAGCGGAAACACTCAGACCGCAGCCGACTACAGCAAGGCCTTCCTCAACGATGAGAATCTGCGTCTGGCAATATCGGAGATGTCCAGCATCATGGCCGAGAGAGGGTTTCCTCTCAAAGACCTGGAGCAGACTCTCAAGAGCATGGAGAACCAGCAGGCTGAAGCCGCATTGTTCGCAGGTGCCGGCGGAGGCTCCATTTACGAGTCCCCTCTTGACAAACTGAAGAGAACAGCTAAAGCCGACATCATTCTGGACTTGGATTTCAGCGTAAAGACCAGCGGTCCTAGAAAATACGTATCGTTCAACCTCAGAGGTCTTGATGCTTACACCAACAAAGTCATCACATCGGCATCCGGTCAGGGTGCCCCTTCTACAGCCGTGCCTGTAGGACTTATGCTGGAGGAAGCCGTCCTCAACTATATGGATCCGTTCAACGCGGCCCTGCAGGCGCATTTCGACGATATGTTCGCCAACGGACGCGAGGTGACCATCTCAGTGAGGATGACAGAGAACTGCCCTGTCACCATGTACGATGATTTCGATTTCATGGGCGAGACCGTTGCCCTGTCTGACATCATGGACTGGTGGATGGACGAGAATACGGTAAATCACAGGTTCTCAAGAGCAGGTGGCGGAGACTACTATATTGATTATGAGCAGGTACGCATCCCGCTCTTCAAGACCGTTCTGGGAAAGGAGAGAGCAATCGACACCCGTTCTTTCGCCATGGACCTGGCCCGTTTCCTCAGTAAGGAGCCTTTCAACCTGCCTTTCAAGATCAATGAGAGAGGTCTTGGCAATGTATGGATTGTCTTAGGTGATTAATTTAAAACACTTTCTATATGAAAAAGATTCTAGCAACCATATCAGCTGCACTGCTGGCTGTCTTCTCCGTCTCGGCTCAGGATCCCATGGAAGAGCAGGACAGACTCAACATAGGTGTCGAACGGCCCACAGGCATAGCATACGACAATGCGGCACAGACTCTCAGGAATAATCTCGTGCAGGCTTTCGTCCTGAACGGGGTCGCAGCCGTAGACAGCCGCTTCACTACAGTGACAAACGTAGTGGAACTGTCCAAGGACGTTACTTCAAGTGCTCCGGTCATGTATATCACAGAACTGGAGATGTCCATATTTGTGATAGACCTGTACACCGGCACCATTTTCGGACAGACATCTTTCACCATCAAAGGAATAGGTGACAATGAAGGCGCTTCGTACATGGACGCTATCCGTAACGTCAAGGCCCGCAATCCTAAACTTCGGACTCTTATCACCAGCGCAAAAGACAAGATATTCGCCTATTTTGATGCCGAGAGCGACCAGATATTCAACCGCATAGACGCACTTATCGCATCAGGGGACTATAAGGCGGCCATGATAGAGGCCAACGCCATACCCCGTTCCTGTGCAGACCTGTACAACAAAGTGAGTCAGCGCATAGCCACGATACCCGCATCGGCCATAAGCGGCCTGTCCATAGACAGAAACCTTGTGGACGGGTATTTCTTCTCCGGCTCAAGAGATGCCAGGATCAATCAGATTTTAAACTAAACTGCATAAACTATGAGACGTTTTATTACCATGCTGCTTTTTGCCATAACAGCCGCTGTGGCCGCATATGCGCAGAAAGCACAGTACAAAGTCGAGGAGTCCAGTTCCAGGAAGATGCCGGAATGGGTCATGTCCACTGAGAAAGACTATCTCATCGTGACTGCGACCGGCGGTGATATCGAAGAGGCTAAGGCAGCCGTTATCGAAAATGTAAAGAAACAGATAGCCCAGAGCATCGCCACCCGTATCGTAGCCGAATCCAATCTACAGACATCGGCATTCGAGAGCGGAGACACTTTCTCCAAAAGTCAGAGTCTGGAGACTTCCGTCATGTCCAGGACTGCGAAACTGCCGTTTATCGGAGAGATATCACTATCCAAGGCAGCTGATTACTATTGGGAAAGAAGGTTTTACCGCACCACCGGCCGATACGAGTACTTCTATGCCGTAAAATACCCTTTCAGCGACTTTGAGATGAGACAACTCGTCACCGAATACCAGCTTTATGACAAAGGGCTCAACGAAAGACTCGCGAAGTTCGAGACCGGTCTGGACTTCGTGTCTTCTGTTGAGGAAATCGGAGAGAGCATCAACAACCTCAGGGTCTTTCTCAATGAGTTCGACGTACAGGATCCCAGATACAATCAGGTTCAGATCCTGTCCAACCGATACCGCGAGCTTTACGACCAGATTACCATCGACTGGTTTCAGGAGAAAAAAGGCATCATCGTGGCCAATCTCACATTAGGCGGACGCAGCATCTCCACGAGCCAGAGGCCCGTGCTCAGGTCCAACTGCGCATCTCAGATAACATCCTCATTCGAAGGCAATGCCCTTGTTATAAGATACAATGACGACAACTGCTACGACGAGGACGAGAACTACATAGACCTCCGCCTGAAAGCCGGCAACAAATATATCTCCGAGCGGATATTCTTCAAGAGCACTGTGGACATATCCCTAACCGGCATCGTATCCGACGCAGCCACTGGAGAGCCTGTCGCTTATGCCAGACTCACTCTGATTCCCAGCGGGAAAACTGCCACGACCGGCCGAAACGGCATGTTCGTCTACAACGACCTGTCATCCGGAAAGTATTCCATCCAAGCCGTAAAAGCCGGTTACAAGACAGTGGAAGTTCCAGCGTCCGTAATGTCCGGCAGCACTGTCAGAGCAGACATAGTCATGACTCCTGACGGAAGTGCGGACACTTACACGCCGCCTGCTACCGTAACGGCAGAAAAGCCCGTAACTGGCCAGCCTGAGCAACCGGTCATAAAACCGGAAAAAGATCCTGTAAATACGGTCCGCAACGGCCTGGCGGCCTATTTTCGGTTCAACGGCACGACACGCAGCGAGGTGTCCGCTATCCAAGGTATCCCAGTCAACAGTCCTCAATACACAGTAGACAGTCCGGACGGGACCAAGGCCATAGCGCTCAGTTCCCTTGATCTCAGTCAGATATCGTTTCCCAAACCGATGATTGCATATCCGGCCCGCAACTACAGTATCTCATTCTGGATGAAGGGATACTCAAACGGTCACGTATGGTCCATGGCCTGTGGCGACAGCAGGTACAACTATCCCAAACTCACCATAAAGGAAGGACAGTTCTATATCAACAACCGCTTTGACTATAACGGTTCCAGCTTCACTCATCCTCAACTCGACTACAACTGGCATTTCATAGCAATAGTTGTCAGGACAGAGAACAACGAGACTACAGCCGGACTTTATATCGACGGTGTGCTCGTGGACTCCATCTCACTTGCCGGCTCGGCCTCACAGCCATGCACGAAGTTCCTTCTGGGCGGAGAGAGCGAATCAGGGGATAATGCAATTGATTTCTACATTGACAATCTGAGAATCTACAGTTCCAAAGCACTGTCCGACGAGGAGGTGGCCCAGATATACCTGTCAGAAAAGTAAGAAAGTCATCTTTTGCTATAATGTATGGAATCTCCCCATTGGCCGTAGCCGATGGGGATTTTCATTTCCCGCAGACGCTGCTCGGTTCTGGAAGAGGAGATGGCGGCATCCTCTCCCACCCCGGGTTTGTTCTGGTATATCTGATACTCCTCCCTTACTTCCGAAAGTGTCAGATTGGGCATGAGCACATTGGCTCCGGCCATTATTGCCCTTTCCCTGCCGTCAGGAACTATGGCCTGCATGGCTGTAGTGGCGGCTATATTGATGTCCGGCATTAGCAGCCGCAGCAGTGCGACCATCCTCAAAGACAGATCCAGTCTCCTCATCTGGTCCGGAATCAGATGCCTGTAGGCGTACAACGGGGTCTCCGAGTGCTCCAGATACGGGCCCATACCGCACATATCGATGTCCAGTTCCTTGAAAAAGAGCAGGTCATCGGCCAGATTGGCGGCAGTCTGAAAAGGCAGTCCTATCATAACTCCGGTACCCACCTGATAGCCGCACTTGCGCAAATCCCTGAGAGCCTGCACTCTCGTCTCATAATTATGAACTGCGTCCACAGGATGGATCTTCTCATACAGTTCTTTCGTTGATGACTCTATGCGCAGCAGATACCGGTGGGCACCGGCCTCAAACCACTCCCTGTACACATCTTCCGTCTGCTCTCCCAGTGACAGGGTTATGCCCAGGGGCCAGCGACGCTTGATTTCCACCAGCAGCGAGGTTATCTTGCCTATGAATTTACGGTCCGTACGCTCCCCGCCTTGAATAACCATTGATCCGTATCCCTGTTCAGCAGCAAAAGCCGCGGCCTCCAGCACTTCCTCCGATGTCAGTTCATAGCGGCCCGTGTTCAGATTATCCCGCCTTATACCGCAATACAGACAGTTTTTGCGGCAGATATTGGATATCTCCACCAGGCCACGCAGATACACATTCTCTCCCACTGTCTCTTTCTTGACCCTATATGCCTCGGAATACAATGCCGCGGCCACTTCCGGAGAATTGTCCTCCAGATATGATATAAGCGCGCTCCTGTCCAGATTTATCATACCGTCAGCGGTTTGAGAGCCCTTTCATATATTCCCTTCATGTAGGAGATGGCCATACCGTAATTGGACACAGGTATGCCTCTCTCTATGGCCGGCAGCAGACGGGAGAAGAGCTGACGCCTGGTAATCATGCATCCGCCGCACTGCAGCACCAGCGCATAGTCCTCTATGGGACGGCTGACCGCATCCAGACCGCCCACCACGTCGAACTCCAGCCTCTTTCCTATGAACCTGCGCATCAGAGCCGGAATCTTCACCCTCCCGATATCGTCGCACGAGGCATGATGAGTACATGACTCCAGTATCAGCACCCTGTCCCCGTCCTTAAGAGCACTTATCATCGGAGTCCCCTTGCAGTAATCCTCAAAACAGCCCTTGCTGCGCGCCAGAAGCATACTGAAACTGGTAAGCGGCACATTCTCCGGGACAACAGCAGCCACTTCGCTGAAAGCCTGGCTGTCAGTAACCACAAGCGAGAAGTCCCTGCCGTCGCTGAACAGACCTGCCAGTCTGTCCGGCTGTACCACAGTCACTACGGCACCGATATCCAGCAGATTGCGTATCGCGTTGACCTGAGGCAGTATCAACCTGCCGGTAGGAGCCTCGCTGTCTATGGGGCACACCAGCAGAACATGCTGTCCGGAGCTTACAAGTCCGTCAAACATGCTTCGCTCACTGTAACGGGATGATGAGACACTTTCCCTAATCTTGTCCGTCAGCCCGCGGACCTCTTCTTCCAACTCATGAGCAGGCAGTGTAGTGGAAAACTCCACGGCAACCGTCCCGGATATCTCCTCGACTCTGGCCCTAAGGGCATCGTCAAGCACATCCATATCGGATTTATTGTGAACCGGTATCACGGGCAGGGCATAACGGGTAAAGAGCCGCAGCAGACTCTCCTCATATTCCCCGAACGCGTCCCCTGTAAAAACCAGAAGAGCCAGGTCTATCTGAGCCGCGACCGACTCAGTCCTGGCCACCCTCATCCTTCCAAGTTCTCCCTCATCGTCAATACCTGCCGTATCCACCAGCACGCAGGGGCCAAGTCCGAATATCTCGATCCGCTTCCGCACGGGATCCGTGGTTGTTCCCGGAGTATCCGAGACTATCGCCACATCCTGACCGGCAATAGCATTGATTATAGAGGATTTTCCTACATTTCTCCTTCCGAAAATGCCAATATTGACCGTACTCATACAAATCTTTAAATTTATCAACGGCAAAAATATATCATTTTAATCTTTATTCGTATCTTTGGGGGATGAGAAATTGGTTTCTGACACGGATATTGCAGAGGAAAGCCCTGAGGAAAATAGACAATCCCCACAAGGGCAGATACGTCCCTTTGGGTTCTGCCCGCAGAGTAGGTTTCATCGTAGACGCATGCGTTCCCGGAACGGCCGAGGCCGTACACCTACTAAAAAAAGAACTGACAGTACGGGGAATTGCATACGCCGGCATCTGCATAGATCCAGGCAAGGAGCCGCTAAGCGACAAGGAAATGGCCTCAGACTCATGCATATCCATCATAAGAAGCAAAAACACAAACTGGTACGGAATACCAAGACCGGATACACTGACTACGTTTCTCGGACAACCCCTGGATATACTCGTGGACATGACATCCGGCAAACGGCTTTTTCAAGCTGACTACATCATCAAGAGAGCAACAGCAGCTCTTATCATCGGAGTGGACATGTCTTTGGCCTCACAATACGACATGATCGTCAGCCGTAAGGACGAGAACACTAGCGAAACAGAACTTGCAAAGAACATTATCAAATATCTAACAACCATACACTAAACGACATGAGAAAGTTTTCCTCATACGCGATGATTACCCTCAAAGGCATCGGCATGGGTGCCGCAGACGTGATTCCCGGAGTCTCCGGAGGCACAATAGCCTTCCTTACAGGCATCTATGAAGAGTTGCTCGGCTCCATCAAATCCATCAACACGCAGGCTTTAAAGCTGCTTTTCACAGGCAGGCTCGGACAGTTCTGGAAACACATCAACGGAAACTTCCTGATATCCCTTATTCTCGGAATCGGTATCAGTTTCTTCTCACTGGCAAAGCTGATGCAGTATCTGATGGCCAACGAGCCCATACCGCTCTGGTCCTTTTTCTTTGGCCTTATCATAGCATCGGCAATACTTATACTCAAGGACATAGACCTAACCAAGATCAAGCATCTGCTGGCCCTTGCCATAGGTATAGCGGCCGGAGCCGCCATATGCCTGATATCCCCTACCGAGACACCGAACGACCTCTGGTTCATCTTCCTTTGCGGAGCCATAGCCATCTGCGCGATGATATTGCCCGGCATATCCGGAAGTTTCATACTGTTGCTGCTGGGGAAATACGAATACATGCTCAAAGCTCTGACAGACTTGAATATAGTGCTGATACTCACTTTCGTAGTCGGAGCCGCCATAGGCATAGTGTCTTTCTCACACTTCCTGACATGGCTGCTCAACAAATATCATGTCACCACCATCTCCGCACTGGCAGGCATCATGATAGGCTCGCTGGTGAAAGTATGGCCGTGGCAGTTCCAGCACGATGGGGTCTCCATGCCGGTCCTGCCTTTTGACGAGCGCATACCTGCCGGGGTGCAGAGCATGATCGAGGCCGGCAAGGAAGTCGGAGACATAACCAAATACTCTGGACACATAGGAGTTGCAGTACTTTTCGTCGTCATAGGAGCCGCACTGGTGCTTATACTGGAGATAGCTGCGAACAGAAACAGGAAAAAACAGGAACAGACACAACAATAAACCGCCACAGATATCAGAGCCGTAAGAAAAATACTGACAGGGATTCTAATCCTGATATGCGTTATACCCTTTGCCGGTTATGTGGCCCTGCAGTTCCCTGGACTGCAGACCAGAATAGCGCAAAGGACAGTCAATGCCTTTGAGTCCCATATAAACGGAGATATCGAAATCGGGCGGATCTCCATAGTATTTTTCAATAAGATAATGGCTTATGATGTCAGCGTCACCGGAGCTCCGGGCGACACGCTGGCTGCATTCGAAAAGCTCTCTGTCACCATATCTCCAGGAGAACTGCTCAGAGGCCATATAACCGTCGAGCGGATTCTCCTGGAAAGCGGATGCTTTAATTTTATTCAGGAAGGACCGCGATACTCCAATCTCAACCGCATATTCGGATATCTTCCCAAGCCGGATTCCCTGAAGAAGCCTCTCAGGATGCCGGACATGTCTGTCAATGAGATTAATCTCAAAAACATGAGATTCGTCATGCGGGACCTGTACAAGGGCACGGGTGACAATATTCCCGGAAAGATGAACTTCAGGAATCTGAATGTAAGCGGCATTAATGCAAGACTCAACCGTATAAGGATTGACAACAACACTATATCATGCAGAATCAGAGACCTGAGCTGCCGGGAGATGTCAGGCTACGAGCTCCGCTCCCTTTCCGGATACTTTTCCCTGGACTCATGCAGTACGGCCATAAGGAACCTGCGCCTGCAGGACGCGTGGTCTGACATCAGCGCGGACTACCTTTCTTTCGGTTACGACAGCAGAAAAGACCTGAAGGACTTCGTGCACAGAATCGTTCTCGGCGCTGATTTCAAGGATGCCGTACTGGACTTCAGGAGTCTCGGATATTTTGCCCAGGGACTTCAGGACAACAATACCGTACTGAATATTACAGGAGAAGTGACAGGCCCAGTGTGCAGGCTGAGAACTGGCGACCTGATGATAACCTCGCAGGACAGCACCCTTATTCATATCGGAGCCGATATCACAGGATTGCCTGATATTGACCGCACTATGTTTGATCTGGATATCAAGAGGATAAGTACAGTCTCCCCTGAACTGTCAGACATAGTGGCGGCATTCAGCCACAAAGCCAATACCATACACAAATTTATACCGTACACTAGAATAAATCTGAGCGGAGAGCTGAAAGGGACATTATTTGACTTGAGTTCCAACGGTGAGATTACATCCTCCGACGGAAACATAGCCTATTCCGCACAAATGCTCAGAGACAGTGTCCTCAGCAGTACAGACCTAAGCACGACCCTGAATGTCAATAGCCTCGATATAGGGAAACTGGTGAACAATGACATTTTCGGAAAAGTGGACCTGACTGCCGGACTCCATGCCAGCCTCAGACAGTCCGATGAAGGTGGTATAACGGCCAACCTGGACTCACTGCGCATCTCCAGAATGAGCATAAAGGGTTACGAGTATTCCGGCATAGCCGTCAGCGGAGAAATGCAGAACAACATGGCGAATGTAAGGATGATCAGTCACGACATGGCTCTGCCGACCATGTTCCAGAGCATCATCAACCTGGACAGCGTCAACAGACCTAAGCGGATTCAACTGTTTCTGGACGTGCCTTACGCAGACCTGAAAACCATGAATATCATCAACAAAGGCAGCATATCCAATATGGGAATAACGGCCGGAGCCGACCTTAGGTTGACAGACCACAGCATACTGGGCAACGTACTTCTGGAGAATATCAGTTACGCCAACGACAACGGACAGTACCACATAGACTCACTTTATATCCGCTCTGCCATCCTGGAGAACCGCAACATAGTTACGGTTAAGTCACCCATATTCAATGCAGACTACTCAGGGACAGGAGCTCCGGCAGCACTGCTGGAACGACTGAAACTCGCGGTAAGAGGAGAAGCCCTGGCCGATGCCGTCAAAGTGGACACTGCCATCACAAACAACTCTGCAGGACGCTATGACTTTCACCTGAGGACATATGACATGTCCCAGATATGCGACATCATAATGCCGGGACTTCATATTGCGGACAGCACTACCGTAAACATGACACTGGACAACGACAACACCTTGGATGTCACTGCCCAGTCAGCAGCCGTATCATTCGGGACAAAATCCGGGAACGTAGTGGCACTAAGCGAGATATCGCTGTCTGCAGGCAACTTGTACGGTAGTACAGATGCTATCCTTTCCATAGGCAGGGTAAACTCCGGCAACATCCTGCTGGACAATTTGCGCCTGCATACGGACGAGCTGGACAATACTCTGCGCACCACTCTGTCCTTCAATAATGCGGATACCACTTATCTCAATCTGGCCGCAGGTATCAGCATGAGCCGTAATCCGAATGAGACACTGGCCACAGGCATCCTCCTTGACAGTTCGGAGCTCAATATCAGAGGCCACAGGTGGCATATAGCTCCCGCATCTGTTCTCATATCCGACAGATACTACAATATACAGGGTCTGGAACTTACCGGAGACACAGACAGACTGAGCATAACAGGCACTGTGTCAGAGAATCCGGAGGACAATATATCCTTGACCGTAGACAATATGGATCTGTCGTTGCTCAACTCATTCACTAATGCAAGGCTGGACTTGAACGGATATCTGACCGGAGAGGTCAGCCTGTTCAACTTCTTTTCCGGCATGGGCGTATCCATGGAGATAGCCGGCAAGAGCCTGAGTATCTTCGGGAAAGACCTCGGAGACCTTGAGATACTCAGTCAGAGAGATATTTCCAGAAATAGGTTCAATATCCTGATCAACAACTATATCGGTGACACCAATCCGATAAATGTCACCGGATATTATACGCCTGGCAGAAATTACATGAATCTCAGCCTGCAGCTGAGCGGACTGCAGCTCAGTTACCTGTCCCCGGCACTGAAAGATATTCTCAGTATAGACGGAGGCAGCATAAGCGGAGACATCCTTATATCCGGACAGCCTGACCGCATCGTACTCAACAGCGACAACTGCCGTCTGGACTCTCTGAGAATCACCCCTGTCTTTACAAAAGTGCCCTACGTAGTCGAGGGCCCCGTCACGTTATCCCAAAGGAGCATCGATCTTAACGGCCTGGGCATATCCGACCCCAGAGGGGCAAAAGCCGTCCTGCAGGGGAACCTGACCCACGACTCTTTTAAAAACATATACCTTGATGCCGGACTGACGTTCAACAACCTCATGTGCCTGAACACCAATGCTCACGACAACAGTCAGTTCTACGGCACAGCCTATGCCTCGGGCAATGTCTCCATATCAGGATATACCGACAATCTGCTGATTGACGCACAGGTAGCCACCAATGACAACACATCAGTCCACATACCTCTGTCCTCCGCGTCATCAGCGGCAACCACAGACCTGATCTCATATACTGACTTCCGGCTTCCGGAAGACACCACCGACATAGCCGATACCCAGACCGGTTCTGAGAAAAGAACCGGAAACCGCAGCAATATAGAGATAAGGGCCATGGCCAGCATTACCCAAGGCACGGAACTGCTGGTAGAGATGAACAAGCAGTTCGGCGGCACTTTGAGATGTACCGGAAACGGAGAGCTGGAACTCACATTCAATCCGTCCAGAAATGTCATGGACCTGCGCGGTGACTACACCGTAGCTGACGGCAGTTATCACCTTACACTGTCTGCGATACAGTCCAGGGACTTTACTCTGGACGAAGGAGGAAGCATAGCTTTCAACGGAGACCTCAAGAATACCAGTCTGAACGTAGGCGCGACCTATCGGACAAAGGCCTCCATCTCCACACTTATATCCGACACGACATCCGTGGGCAACAGACGCAATGTTGACTGCGGCATACAGCTGCAAGGCTCCCTGAGCAATCCGGAAGTATCATTCTCCATAGATATTCCTGACCTGGACCCCATCACAAAAGGCAGAGTGGAGAGCGCGCTGAGCACTCCTGACAAAGTTCTCAAACAGGTAATGGCCCTGCTTATATCAGGCAGTTTCGTCCCCGACGAGCAGTCCGGCATAGTGAACAATTCCACCATACTATACTCGAATGCCAGTGAGATTCTCTCCAACCAGTTCAACAACATATTCAGGCAACTGGACATTCCGCTTGACCTGGGACTCAATTACCAGCCGGGAACAGCCACCGGCGGAAAAGACATGTTCGATGTAGCCATCTCCTATCAGGCATTCAACAACAGACTGATAATCAATGGCAACCTTGGCAACAGCGAGACATCGTCCAACTGGGCCGGCGACTTTGAGGCCGAGATCAAGGTCGACCGTCAGGGCAAGCTGCGCGTCACCCTCTTCACCCGCTCGGCCGACTCATACTCCAATTACCTGGACAACACCCAGCGCAGCGGCTTCGGTATGACCTATCAGGACGAGTTCGACACATTCGGGGACTTCCTGAGGAACATATTCTACTCCCGCAAGCGGAAGGAGGAATACGAACTGCAGCTCATGAAAGAAGCCGAAGAAGAGTTGGAAAAAGAGGCAGCGGAGGCCAATATAAGGAAAGAGAATGTCATGAAACCGAAGGAAGATCCGATGAATTTCTCCGAAGAAACCGGTTACGTGGAATATCAGGCCGGAAATTAAACCAGGAGAGATCAGGGCAGAGTCACTCGGACTATTTTCCCTATCTTGTCCTTGTCAAACGGCTCCTCTACCTTAATATAGTTGCGGGTATAACCGAACATCTTTCCGCCCTTGGACTTACTCTCGAACAGCACCTCCTCCTCACGGCCGCAGTTCTCCCGGCAGAAAGCATCATAGAACCCCGATGACATCTCCTCCAGCACTTCTACCCTACGGGTCTTTACGATCTCGGGAACCTGGTCCGGCATCGCGGCAGCAGGCGTACCGGAACGTCGTGAATAGGGAAACACATGGATAAAAGCCGGCTTTATCTCTCTCAGAAAGTTACAGGTAGCCTCAAAATCCCTGTCTGTCTCTCCTGGGAAACCGACTATCACGTCAATTCCGAAGAAAACATGTTCCATCCTTTCCCGGATATAGGCTATCTTCCCTCTGAAAAAGCCAGTATCGTACCTGCGTCCCATCCTCCGCAACACAGTATCGCACCCGGACTGCAGCGGTATATGGAAATGAGGCAGGAACTTGGTACCGGAAGCTATCCAGTCCACTATCTCCGGCTTCAGCAGATTGGGCTCGATAGACGAGATACGGTAACGCTCTATTCCATCTACATCGTTGAGCCGCTGAAGCAGTCCCAGAAAACTCTCCCCTGTCCTGCGACCGTAGTCCCCGGTATTGACCCCGGTCAGCACTATCTCCTTGATTCCCTCAGCGGCAATCTCCTCCGCCTGTGAGACCAACATGTCCGACGGCAGACTGCGGCTGCATCCTCTCGCATAAGGGACAGTGCAGTAAGAGCACTTATAATCGCAGCCGTCCTGTATCTTCAGGAAAGACCGGGTACGTTCTCCCGTGGAAAAGGCCGGATAGATCACCTGTACACTGTCTATGTCCGTCACGTCAGCCGCAGCCTTATCTCGCCGGCCTGACGCAAGCAGACGCTCCACCTCGTCCACCACACGGCCCTTGCTACGGGCACCCAGCACTATGTCCACACCCTCCATCGATGCAATATAGTCACCTTGCAACTGGGCATAGCATCCTATCACGGCTATGATTGCCTCTGGAGAGCGGCGGTGCAGGCGGCGGATAAGATTGCGGTCCTTCTTGTCACTGTGCTCCGTAACCGAGCATGTATTGACGACATAGATATCCGCCTCCTCTGTATGGGAGACCACCTCATAGCCCCTGCGGGCGAACTCACGGGCCACCGTAGAACTCTCAGCATAGTTGAGCTTGCACCCAAGCGTATGAACGGCTACCCTCATAGGCTCATCGTTACTCTTGAAGCACCGACCTCTCCGCCCAGAGGAGGATTGAGCTTGGATATGGACACCGACGCACTTGCTATCTCCGGGAACACCCTGCGGAAATGCCTGAGTATCCGGCCTGCAACATGCTCCAGAAGATTGGACGGCACAGCCATCTCCTCCTTTACTATATCGTATATCACCTGATAGTTCAGGGCGTCATCCAGATTGTCGCTTTCACTGGCAGCCGTCATGTCCGTCTCAGCCGCGAAATCCACTATGAAATAATTGCCTATGGTCCTCTCCTCGGCGAAACAGCCGTGATGGGCGAAGAATCGCATGCCGCAAAGCTCTACTTTTCCCATATTATGCTAGAATTAAAAATACTGTAGGTCTCTTGGATATAGTCAGCGGATAGCGTTTCCATTCCGCTACGGTTCTGGTCCTTATGGACTGCTCAGGCAGAGTGATGTCGGACGCCACACAGACCCGCGTTGACGGCCCGCATACAGCCAGGATATCCTGAAACAGCGCATCGCTGCGATACGGAGTCTCTATCATTATCTCCGTCTCTGAATATTTCCTGGACCTAGCCTCAAGCTCCTTTATACTTCTGCGTCTCTGCTCTGGTTTTACCGGAAGATAGCCGGCGAAGGCAAAGCACTGCCCGTTCATGCCTGAGGACATCAGCGCCATCATAAGTGAGGAGGGACCTGACATCGGTATCACCTCCATATCCGCCTTGTGCGCCAGAGCCACCAGAGCGGCTCCGGGATCGGCCACAGCCGGCAGTCCGGCCTCGGAGATAAGAGCCATCTCACCCACGGACTCCAGCACCCTGAAAACACCTTCTATGTCCTCCTGCGAGGAATGCTCGTTTATCTCATAGAACGACAAGGAGTCCACCATCCCCTTGAAACCGGCGCGGGACAGATATCTGCGGGCACTGCGGACATCCTCCACCGCAAAATGCCGTATATGGGCTATGCTGGAAAAAACATACGGCGGAATCACCTCCTGCGGAGGATTGTCGCCCAAAGGGGCCGGTACGAGATAAAGTCTGCTGCTCATAATTTACAAAATTACGCAAAAATTCCCTATCTTTGGGGTGCTATGGCCAATAAAATAGAATTTCTAGGCACAGGCACCTCCCAGGGCGTGCCCATGATAGGATGCGGCTGCGACGTATGCCGCTCCGATGACTTCCACGACAAGAGACTCAGAACCTCCGCATACGTGGAATATGAGGGGCTCAGGCTCGTAATCGATGCCGGTCCGGATTTCAGGCAGCAGATGCTTAGAAGCGGGATAAAGGAACTCGATGCCGTGCTTCTCACCCATATGCACAAGGACCACACAGGCGGCCTGGATGACGTCCGTGCATTCAACTACTTCACGGGCAAGGGTTTCCCCATCTATGCCGAGACCGCTGTTCAGGAATCCCTGAAAAGAGAATACGCCTACGCCTTCGGAGACCACCGCTATCCCGGAGTTCCGGACTTCATTCTCCACACCATAGACGAGCATCCCTTCAGTATCAATGGAGTGGAAATCATACCAGTCCGCGCCATACACTATAGGCTGCCGGTTCTGGGTTTCCGCTTCGGCAGACTGGGCTACCTGACCGACGCCAACTACATATCGGAGGAATCCCTTGAGAGACTCAAGGGCGTGGATGTCTTTGTAATCAGCTGTATCAGAAGGGAGAAACACATATCCCACTTCTCGCTTGACGAGGCTCTGGAAGTATGCCGGAAGGTAGGGGCCACCCACTCTTTCCTTACGCACATATCCCATCAGCTGGAGCGGTACGAAGAGCTGTGCAAAGTCCTGCCCGAAGGAGTGGAGCCGGCATACGACGGCCTTTCAATAGCTTTCTGAAGACATTTATTTGGAAAATCGATTTATTATTCTTATCTTTATAGGGTAAATCATTCCTAAAACACCCTGTTATGATAAGAGTTCACGACACCTACGATTACAACACCATCTTCACTGAGAAAGATGCTGAAGTCTACGCAAAGCTGACTGATGACTACAACCCTGTACACATTGACAGGAAGTTCGCCACTGAAACTGAGTTCGGAAGGCCTGTCGCTCAAGGAGTACTTATCCTATGCGCATTCGCAAAAGTTTTCGGTACCATGTGGCCGGCAGACAAAATGGCTTATTTTATCTCTCAGAATGTGACCTATCTCAAACCTGTGTATATCGACGAGCCTTATCACATCCGCTTCGAATGCACCAATGTAGACCACAAGAGAATGATCGGCACCATAGTGGGCAAGATGAGGGACAAGGACGGCAACGACGTAGTCGTTACCGAGGCAAGGATCTTCTCCAAAGAGCATTTTTCCGCCCCTGCTGTATAACTTCTTATATCAGCCTTACACAAAATAAGAGGAGGCTGCCCTGTCATGCTTAAGGGCAGCCTCCTTTATTTTACACAAACGGTTCATTCCTCACCCCATGCAGAGGCATACCGCGAGTTGGTGCCTCCGAACGATACGGTCACGCCGAAATGAACATCCAGTATCAGCTCTTTCTTAGGTACCGGTATGGATATCGGCAGTCCCTCAAGCTTCAGGGCAGAATAATTGACCGGAGTAAAGTCACTGCCGAAGAATATTCCCAGACCCCGCTTAGGGAATGCCGTGATAAGCCATCCGATAGTAGAATGGGTCTTGAGCAGGGAATATGACAGCGCTATGTCAAAGCCCCTGGTAGGAGCGTAATTCCATGCGAATGTCAGCTCGTTTTCGGTTCTGAGACGGCCGAAACGGGCAGAGTAGAGCAGGCCGACATTCATCTTGTCCTTGAGGAACGAATAATCCACACCGGCGTACAACGTAGCCGTCATCATTCTTATCTGATTCTCTGTGACAGACTGCTCCGAGAAAGACACCATTGAGAGAAGGTCGTCTTTCATGGCATTGAAGACATCATTGAAGTCAGTATCAGGTCCGATATCCTCTACTCCGTCAAACATGAACTCGTTCCCGTCAGCTGCAAGAAGCGTCGCATTGTTCCTGTTGTAGGAGATAAATCCAAGGTCCGTGACCGAGAGGGAGAACCTCAAACCGTCAAGCGGCGTCCCCTCAGATAAAGTATATGATATTCCCAGATCAAACGCGGCACCATAACCGGCAACACCGAGTCCGGACGGATCAAAGGCAAAATTCTCGACATGACCGTTCTCGTCATACAGCGGTGTCAGTCCGCCTCCAAGTATATGACCGCTCGCATAGGACTTCGCGCTCCAGCTCTGGGAACTCAGATTAAGGTCCAGCCTGCTTATATTGGCCTGGACGTCCATCATGCTAGCCAGAAACTTCACCTTACCTCCTATTCTCAGGCCCTTGACCCATTTGTCCAGTCCCTGTGAATAACCCAGGGACACCTGGCCAAACACCTGACCGGTTACACCCAGATTCCTAATACTGTATGATGTAGGATCACTGGACATACCAAGTTTTGCGAAACGGAAAAGCTCACCTGGCAAGGACAGGTCCACATCGGCACGGACATCAAATGACAAAGTCCAGAACGAGTCTTTCCACGTGTACCATCCCGCATCCAGTATTTTGTACCTGAAATTCACACCCAACGCATTGCTGTTGCGGATTCCTGACAGGAACTCTTCCGCACTGACCTCATTGTTCAGGAAAAGGCCTGTCTTGCCGTTGGACAGCGGATACAGGAAATTGGATACACCGAGGTTGCTTCCGAGAGTCAGGTCAATGCCTCCCAGCAACGGGAATCCCATATATCCCTGATCCGGAGCAAAAGCAGCGTTGAATTCATGATTTTGAGTAGAATTGCGGACGAAATAGCTTGTCCTGCTCTGAGCCGCAGCATTGAATGCAATTGCCGATACGGCTATTATCCCTGACAGTAAAAATATCTTTTTCATAATTTATTCAGTTTATGGTTATTCTTGATTAAGGTCCAGTGTCAAGCCGCCCGGTATTCCGGCAGATATATCCGTAATCTGTATCGTGGAACTCTCCGATATCGAGGCTCCTGTTCCATTCAGAAGCTCAAACTGGAAGACCAGATACGCGATCTCCTCTGCTCTGGGGGATTGGGGCACCTTGATACTCAATTGCGATGAGACAGGTTCCCCATCGGTTCCTCCCGCACCTATGGTCTGCATCGGTATTTTTATGCCCAAAGGCTCATAATTGCCGTTCAGAAAATCTCCTGACAACTGCAAAGCCACTGGGAAAGAGCTGTGCACCGTCCCGTTCAGCATAATATCCGCGTTGGTGAGCGCCGTGCCGATCTCCTCAGGCATATTGTCAAGAGTATCCCTCACCGGAACATACAGTCCGTCCCCGAACGAGAACGGCAGTACAAAGCCTATCTCCCCGCTGAAGTTGTAACTTGCGTTGCAGTCAATGAAATGGTCCTCTTCGCTGTCCACATTGGAATATGGTCTGACACTTATATCCAGCCTGTCGGGTATCCAGCTAAGAAGATTGCGGACATCAGCCTCCTCCCACTGATAACCCGAAGGCAGTTCTGAAGGTGTCTCTGAAGCCAGCCAGTAATTTGCGGTCTCGGTCACAGTCTCGTCATCCGATACCGGCGCGCTGAGAGAAAGTCCTATAGGCTTGGTCAGACTATCACCGCTCTCAAACACGGGCACAATATCAGCATCAATGATAATAGGCACACCTGAATTGGTCATAAGCGAGACAGTAGCGTAAGGGGAGATAAAATCCAATTTCACTTCCTCGCCTTTCAAATACTCAGGTATCTCGTCCAGCAATATCTGCTCCTCTATCTCATCCAGCCTTATATCCACCTTGCCGTAGAATGAGGACGGATGCAGCATCCCGTCATCACCGCCGAATGTAACTCCTGAGGAGACACTGAGAACAGCTCCTTCAAACTCTGTCATCTCCGCCTGATCCACCGATATGGAAAGATTGTTTACCGTAAACACATCCTCAAACTCAAACGGATCGTTTTCTCCAAGATTGAGCTCGATAGACTCCATCATCACAGGCTGGAAATTCACATCTCCTGAAGAAGAGACATTTCCCTCGAATGTAACTGTTGTGCCGTTGACAGCAGGCACGTCCTCGAATACATATTTTTCAGGAACAATGACCTCCAGGCTCACCACCATTGATTCCGGGATAGTCTTGTCTGCCTCCAGATGCACACGTGGCAGCAGATACGTATTCTCCAGATTGACATAACTGATGCTCACCAGTCCGGAGTCATTCGCATCCTGAAATGAGAACAGATATGTGAACTCTTCCTCGAAGTCAAAGTCCGCACCGATTCCAGTCGCGTCTGAATAAACAGTGAAATCACGGTCATCAAAATTCCTGTCAATTCCCTCCACAGTCATGCTCTCGGCAAAATCGCTTACAGCCACTTCCTCCTCAAATGTATCAGTCATCTCCAGATAATAGTTTCCGTACTCATCGACATACAGGAAATCCACACTGTCCAGGTCCAGGAAATCGCTGATTCCCATAGACTCAGTAGAACCGAGAGGTAGCATGAGAGAGTCCCCTCCTACCGTTATCGTAAGGTCCATGTTGTCTTCACCGACCTTCAACTCAGATGTACAGCTGACACAGGCGGCAGCGGCCACCGAGACAAGCACAGCTTTCAATTTAAGTTCAAGTCCCATATATTCAAGTATAGTTAGTTTAGTTATAATTATTGTTCCTGAAGAATATAGTCCCCTGCCTTCTCAGCAATTACAGCCTGCAGTTCGGACACGGAATACACCTTGTCCGAAAATTCTATTACTGCCAGCGCCGGCTCCAGCGAGACCTCTGCCCTGACTCCCGGCAGGGACTCAAGGGCCTTCTGAACATGCGTCACACAGTGACCGCACATCATTCCCTCGACTTTATAAACGACCTTTGTCATAATATTTTAATATCTTTTCAAACTATGCTGCAAATATACAATTTTCCATCCAATTTTAGTTGATTCCAAATATATATTTGAACACAATACGGACTTTAGCCTATCGGGAAGACCCTGGCGTGACTTGCGGGACAGCCCATTACACCTCACTGTCCAAGTTATAACAGTCTGTCAGTATCCTATCTTCACATTTGTGATTTCCGGGTCAATGGCCTCGCGTGACACCTCCTCGGGCTCCCCTACCGGCACGAGTATGACTCCGTAATAGTAATATCCGTCCTCATCTGGCTGTACGGAGTCACTTTCGAGCTCATAACGGTACACCTGACTGTAGGTGACGCTGTATTTGGGCACCGACTTCAGTATGGATACAAGCCTGTCCTCCGCGTCGAATCCGTAATCTACCGCAGGCGCTCCGGAGGCATAGGATATATATTCATGGCTAATAGTTGTACCGATAAGGTCTTCATGGACGGGATAATGTTCAGGCATTGGATCAAGTATTGCATAGTTCCACACATCAGGCCATGCGTATGTGCCGCTCCTCTCTCCAAGTGCGCCTATGATGCCCAGCGGACCCACACCCGAACCGTACCAGCAGGTCAACAGCCAATTGATGTCTATGTTGGAGTTGTTCGCATACTCCGAATAGCCGAACTCCACATCGTAGTAGTCGTAAAAGGCACTGATGAGATTGCCGTCTGACCAAGTGTACTCGTAGTTGTATTCCGAGTAGCCGTCCTCCTTGCCCTCTTCCCGGATGAGCTGTCCGTCGCTGTTGTAGCTGAGGCTGACATCAGTCCTAATCTCACCTTCATGCCCGTATCCGTCATCCCCAACCTCTGTATATACAACGGATGTTGCCCGGCCCTGGGCGTCCACGGCCGCATCGATAGTCAGGTCATATTCCCCGTCTCCTCCCGAGATTACAATCCGGCCTTCCGAGTACTCAAGGTCGAATACGTAACCGATAACGATCTTGTCATAGCCTTCATAGTATGTCTCTGTACATTCCATTCCGCTCAGCCTGCCCTCCCCGTCATACTCAAAGCTGTAATCAAAACTATCCTCATCGTCACCGTCGGAGATAAACATCGTTCTGATACGGTTGCCGTCCGGCACATCGGGATCTCCGCCGGGAGTATCCGTGTCCTTTCCGGACTGGGTGACGGTCAAGGCTGTCTCCGATGTGCCGCAGAGTATCCTGACAGTCGCAGTGCGTGATGCCGTGTCGGCATTGGCCTGGGCCGAGACTTTGGCTGTGATGTCTCCGGCGGCTCCTCCGTCGGGCTCGACACCCAGCCACTGCCCGTTTTCCACCTGTATAGTCCAGGCGGCAGTGGCCGTAAACGAGATTACGGTATCGGTCTCCGTGGACGGCAGCAGCATCTCAAGATCTCCGTGAACTGTAATGGCCCCTTCTGAGGAAGGCCTCTCATCGCAGCTGAGAACCAGCGCGGTAGCAGCTGCAAGCACGGTCGCGTAATGTACAATTCCTTTCATATTTACGTGTATGTTGTTTCTACGCGCAAATTACGGGATAATAAAGCAATAATGAAATCGCGGAAAACCATGATTTTCGGGTGTGTCCTGCTGCCATACGACTACTACGGGCCGGATGTCGGACGGGCCGGGACAGTTGCGGCTTACCTCAGTCCAGCTTGAAGGCAACAGGCCGAGGGGAGTGGCTTTCATCACCATATCGGCGGTGTTGACAGCCCCGAGCTTGCGCATGATGTGGGCGCGGTGGGATTCCACTGTGTTGACAGCGGCGTAGAGGGCTTCAGCAATCTGTCTGGTGATTATGCCTTTGGCAAGAAACTGGACAACCTGAGTCTCCTTAGCTGACAGGACGGCGCCGGCGCCACTGCCTGGCCTGGCTCTTACAGTACATAAGAGCCATTAAGGATAATGCTGCAAATATACGCGGAAGCCGAGAGCAATGCAAATGAACTTGTTCAATTCGCACTGCCGAGGCACCTCTGCATATATGACGAAGTCAAATAGACCCTGATATCCAAGTACTCGTTCAGTGCCCGGAAAGTGCACAAGTTGAAAGAGATTCTGAATATTGAATATGGAGTGTTCCGTAACGTACAGAGCTTACGCAGCTTGCACATACCTTGTCATGGGAGCCGTATCTTATAATGTGAATGACAAGGAGCATAAGAATATGGCGAAAGTGATGATAATCGAGCGTATAAGAAGCATCTGCATATCCGGAATCTGGATATCAGGACAATCCGAATTTCAGTTTCAACGGCAAGTCCATATATCCGATCCCTAAAGAAGACGGTGCCATAGCCATGGAAGTCCTGTTCAATCATATCAAAAGAAAAGAGACGGACAAAGAGGAACTGCCGTTTCCTAAAAAAGCTGGCTTAATAAGCACTTTTACGATGTCCAACACACTATCCAAACGTATTGCGCTGATTGTTAGGTGTATACAATCTAGCAATTTGCTGGACTGCCCGCTTTTTGCCACAAAACCGCCATTTCACCCCAAGTCCAGCAGATGCTCTTTTTCAGAATGCCTGTATACTAAGCACTTCCACAAGTCTGCCCTGCTGGACCTCCCCAGAAGTCTCATGCCGTGCGGGGGAAAGTGCACCAAAATCGCGGGTCTGGGGTACACCATCGACAAGGAACTCAAAAGACGCGCACTGGGCATTCAGCAACGAGAAAAGACTTGCCGCCCTCGGCACAAGAGGGAGGGGCCCGCCGCGAAGCGGTGGGAGGGCCTGGTCTTTTCGACTGCTGAATGTTCACGCGGCACACGGGCCACGGAGAAGGTGGTGACAATTACGCGTTTTCGTCGGCACCTGCCCGGGACGGGAAGTGCTATTGCCGGACTGGTTCGAGGCCGTGATTGTCGTACCACAGGAAGCCTTTCACTGAGGTAAAACCCATCGTTCCCAGCAGTTCCATGTAGCCGCGCACCTGACGGCGGTACTGGCCGTTCCTGACTTTTCCGAACTTATAGTCCACCACTATCGCCTCATCGCCGGCATACATAATCCTGTCCGGACGGTAACTGTCACCTCCCGGAGCGATTATCGGCATCTCAGTCATGACCGAATACGTCCCGTCAAACCAGTGCAGCGGCCTCACCGACTCCAGCATACCGGACAGGTGAGCGCGTACGTCAGCCTCATCCCGCTCCGCAAGCAGGCCGGCAGCCACCGCCCGGCCCAATGAGGAGTCCAAATCTTCCGCCACCTCCACCCGTGACATGATATCGTGCAGGACTATACCTCTCAACCGTGAACCGTCCTCCGGGAAAAACTCTCCGGACGGGAAGGACAGCTGCAGCCTGTTCCCTACGGGCACGGACGGAAGCACGCCCACACTGTCGTCATAAGCACATCCGGCATCCCGGCCATAAGACTGAAAAGTCCACGATCCGCTCTCATAGACATTGTCCACGAGCTCAGAGCGCAGATGCCTGTACAGCAGACCGGACACCGAGGAGGCCTCAGTCTTGGGCGAGGACGGAGCCTGCGCAAACACCAACAGCTCCCGCTCCGCCCTTGTAAAGGCCACATACGACACGTTCACAGCATCCACGGCGGACAACCGCTTCTCTTCCTTATATTCCTTTTGAAAATACGTCTGATCCAAGCTGCTGCGGAACTCTAAAGGATATACCGGCAGAATCTTGAAAGACGGCTCATCACACCCGCACCAGATATACTTGGAGAAATTGCCGGCTGGATACAGGCGCATCTGGAAAAACGGTACTATTACAGCCTTGAACTCCAAGCCCTTGGACTTATGGATGGTGATTACCCTCAACGCGTCCCGGCCCTCAGGAGCGGACACCGAGCGGTCCCGGCCCTCAGTATCCCACCACTCCAAGAAACCGGTTATATCCGAGCCCTCCGTACCGACATACTCCATGACACTGTCCAGAAAAGCCGCAAGAAAAGCCGGACCGCCGTCCTCGACAGCATCACCTCCGGAGCGGAGCAGCTCCTCGCAGATATTATACAGGGATTTCTCCTGCAGCATATTATCCGGAACATCCTGAAGCACCTCCGCACTGCCCGTCATCTGCCTCAGCCTGTCCACTACGCGCCGGACAGCAGGCGATGAGGATATCTTCAGCGAATCCTCTGTCATAATGCTGAAACCCTTGGATATCAGATAATCCGACATGGCTGCTCCCTCTGCCCGGGTACGGACCAGGAAGGCTATGTCCCCCGGACGGTAGCCGTTGGCTATCAACCTGTTGACAGCATCCAGTATCTTCTGCATGTACACTTCATCCCCCACAGCCGCCGTCTCCCCGTCCACAAATGTCACACACACATGCCCCGACGGACGGATGCCCGCCTGAGGTATCTCCTGAGCCGCATCGGCATATATGCCTCCGAGAAAACCGTCCTCTCCGGAAGTTTCCAGAGACTGGAAAAAGTCATTGTTGAACCTCACCACCTCGGCCGAGCTGCGCCAGTTGTAACGCAGCGTGTCCTTCCTGCACCTGCCCGAGCCTAACTCCTTCTCAATACCGCTGTCAAGCAGCTTCCAGTCCGAGCCCCTCCATCTGTAGATACTCTGCTTGACATCCCCCACGGCCATGCAGAAATGCCCGGCATCCACACTGTCCCTTATCAGCGGCTTGAAATTGTCCCACTGCATCCGGGAAGTGTCCTGGAACTCGTCCAGCAGGTAATTGTCTATCCTGCAGCCCACTTTCTCGTATATAAACGGCGTATCGCTGCCGTCTATGATATCCGACAGGAACTTGGGGGTATCCGACAGCAGCACTAAGTTGTTGCGGCGGCAATACTCCATCACTTCCTTCTCGATGTCGCTCAGAATCCCCGTCACAGTCAGATTGCGCAATATCTCCTGTGCGGTGAAATACTCTTTCAGACGGGCGCGCCAGGCCTGACCGGAGAGCTCCCGCACCAGAGCCGCAAGCCCGTCAGCATAGGCCTGCGCAACAGAGCCGGCCTTGGACTTGCCGGACAACGAGCACCATTTCGAGGGTTCCTCCTCCCCCATCCTCACAAAAGTGTCCGAGGGCATCTCATACTTGCCTGAATGCAGCTTCTGGAAATACTTCATGAACGAGCGGGTCTTGCCGCCATTGAAGTCCTCAACATCGAGCCCGTATCTGCCCATTATGGCAAATGCCCTGTCGGCCATCGCCTTGGATTCAGTCTTGAAACTTTCGGTTATAGCCTGCATCTTATCCCTGCAACGGACTATCTTCTCACGTCCGGGAAGCCCTTCTCCGATGCCGCTGACCGCAATCTTGTACGGCTCATTGAACAGCTCCGAGCCGAGGCGCAGCAGCTGGGGCACGCTGTTCCAGTCCCGCCCGTCCATCACGGCCTCCTCCGACAACTTTATAAGCCAGTCCAGCAGCTCCGCGTTGTCGTCCAGCGAGTTCATAAGAGAATCCACTGCCATGGCAAGCACACTGCCGTCATTGAGCTCGACACTGTACGAGGCAAAATGTCCGGTCTCCAGCGCGAAAGAGCGGAGCACCTGCTGGAAGAAACGGTCTATGGTACTGATATTGAAGAGCGAATAGTCGTTGAGAATCTCCGACAGTACAGCTTTCGCATGGGCCCGTACCGCCTGCTCCCTGTCGGAGTCAGGCACTTTGGCGAACCTCTCCAGCCTCTTCAGTTCCTCTATATAAGGCGACTCACCGCCGGAGGCCAGAGTATTGAGCTCCTTGAGGATACGCTGCTTCATCTCGCCCGTGGCCTTGTTGGTGAAAGTCACGGCGAGGATATGCTTGTAACGGTCTGTCCCCCCCGAAAGCAGTTCCCTGATATAGTCTCCCGCCAGTTTGTGGGTCTTGCCCGAACCGGCTGACGCTTTCCATATTTCCAACATAACTCTCTATCTATTACATTTTGCGGTAAATGGACAATAGGCGCAGGCCTTTCCGTCCTCACATGCCGTAAAGGGAATCCCCGGGTCCAGTATCGCGTCTATGAGACCCGACAGTTTCTCCCGGAAGTGCTCAAACTGTTCCTTCGTGACCACCATCCACGTCCTTTTAACCGAATGCAGATTCTTCGTATAGTAAATCTCCAGCACGACATCCTCCACATCATCGAAAAGCCGCCGCTCCTGCCTGTCCAGAATCAGCAGATAGAGCATCAGCTGAAACACATGCGAGCCGCGGTCATGTATTTCCGCGTCAAAGAGGTTGTCGACATTCCCGTCCTTAAAGGTAAAATGCTCGCCTCCGGTCTTGTAGTCCACTATTCTCAGGCTTCCGCCGGCCATGTCCACACGATCGAATATACCCGTGAGACTCACCTCCCGGCCCCCGTCTGTCCTGAAAGACGCCCTTTTGGACTCCTCCAGCAGCTTGACCGTTACCGGAGCCAGCTCCGAGTCATTGACAAGCGTCCGGCTTGCGAGCTTACTGACCAAGGCACCGGCAATCCGGTTGCGTCCGGTTATCTCCTTAAGGCCCAAGCCATTATCCGCATCAAAGAATCCCCGCTCCACCACAGACCTTATGTGTGACTCGTCTGCCGCAAGTCTCAGAAGAGTATCCTTGTCCACCGCATGTCCCATGAAAGGAGCATACAGTTCATGCATCACGTAATGATATAAAGTCCCGAAAGCCGCGTTGTCCATCCCCTCCGATATATCCTCCTCTTCTTTCAGGCCCAGCACGTACTGGTAATAGAAGCGCATCGGACAGCTCAGCCACATCTGCAGGGACGAGTTCGAGAATGCCATGCGGGAGAGCCTGTCCAGCATCTCCGGGGTCTTGTACACAGGCGGCACATCCCTCAGCGGACTTCCCGTAATGCCGAATGTCACGGTCAGACGCTTTACAGGATAATGGAAATGATACTCCAGCTGCTTGATGTAGCGGCTCTCCTCCCCCGGTTTAAGGCCCTCGCTGCGACTGTCGCTTAGCAGCCAGACCTTGCGGGCACGGCAGATACTGCGGTAAAAATGATAGGCCGATATGGAATCCTGGTACTCGTATGTGGGCAGGCCGAAGCCCCTGCGCAGGTTGTAGGGTATCATGGACGATGCCGTGTTTCGGGAGGGGAAAGTGCCTTCGTTGACCGAAAGGATAATCAGGTTCTCGAAATCCAGGGCCCTTATCTCCAGCGGTCCCATAATCTGAAGACCGTCCAGAGGCTCTCCGCTGAAAGGTATGGAGACCGAGGACTCAACCCTGCGCAGCAGACGGAAATAAGTGTCCTTGCGTATGTCCATGCTCAGGGAGCGCAGCAGATTGAGGCTGCGGCTGTATCCCATCAGGAACTCCCTGTCAACACGATCGGCGCCTGCCGCCACCGCATCCAGTATAGCCTGAAGATAATCCGACATGGACTCGGAGACCGGGACTCCGGGCGTACAGGCATCCTTGAATATCAGGGACAGCAGCGTGTCCTCCCCCGTCAGCATTGACGCCGGAGGATATATGCGGTTCTCCTTTATAAGCCCGCTCCTCAGCTCAGCCGCCCGCCCGTGCAAGGCCTCCCCGACATAGGGATGGGACAGCACGTTGAGCACATCCCGGAAATAAAAGCACACCTGCCCGTCCCTGACTCTGAGCCTCTCCTGCATGGAGGCCACCGACGAGATGAACGAGGACACATTGCTGTGCGCCAACGGATAACCCATCGTCACATTGACGGGGGAGACCTCCTCCGGCAGGGAGTTGAGCAACGGAAAAAGCAGCTGCTCGTCGGGGAGCAGCACGGCTGTGGAGAAAAGATCCACAGTGCCGGACTCCGCGACTATCTTCCTCAGAATCTCATGCACGTACTTGGCCTGACCTACTGCTGACGGCACAGAGACCGCCGTAATCTCAGGACGGGACTCACACAGACCGCCGTCCTCCGGCAGAGGATAACGCGACGGATAACGGCTGACATTGTCCTCCATGAAGAGAGAGGACTTGTTGGCCTTGTCCTTTATCTCATCCCCGTAATAATCCCAGTAAAAATCCCCCTTTCCGGACTTGCGGAGAGTATCGAAAAGCTGCCGCTCGCATCTGTTGGGTGCGTTGAGTCCCACGAATACGATATTGCCGTAACGCTCCAGACGCTCCATCAGAGCCGCATCCTCATCTTTGAGACGACCGGCCACAGAGCGGTAGACCATGCCCTCATACGCCTCCCCATTGGACATGAGCCTGGATCGGAACGAAGCGTATATGTCATACATTACGCTCCACATACTCATAAACTGCCGCTCATTATCCCCGTTCCTGTTCCTTATGAACACCCCCCAGAAATGCTCTATCGCCTTGCGCTGATTGTCCGAGAGATAGTCATAACGGCTGTCTATCTCCTTGATGTCAGAGATGTTGGCGAAAAGCCTCCGCGCATCCACAAGATACTTGTCGATATCATCGAAGTCATTGAGTATCACTTCTCCGCGGTAGATAAACTCGTCCAGGCTCTCGGAGAACCCCTCCAGCCTGTCCTTGAACACGGTGTAAAGCCGGTGAAGCAGGGTTATCTTGTCCAGGGAACGCAGGCCGGAAAGAGCCGAGAAAAGGTCATTGATATTGGTCAGACGCGGGGAGAAAACCGCTCTGGAGACCGATTCTCCGAGGTATCTCCGAAAGAACAGGGACGAGCGGCGGTTGGGGAACACGAAAGTATACCCCCTCAGTTCGCCTCCTGTCTCAGCCAGAAAGCGCTCCGCCACACTCCTGAGAAACTCCTTTCTCACCTGAGTCTTTCCCTTATGGCCTCTGCCTGAGCCTCATATCCGGGCTTGCCCAGAAGAGCGAACATATTCTTCTTGTAGGCCTCCACACCCGGCTGGTCGAAAGGATTGACGCCCAGCATATAGGCCGATATGCCGCAGGCTTTCTCAAAGAAGAAGAAGAGCTCGCCGAGACAGAACTCGTCGATACGCTCCACTGTCACTCTGCCGTTGGGCACTCCGCCGTCCTCATGAGCCAGCCTCGTACCAGTCTCGGCCATCCTGTTGCAATGCTCCAGATGCTTGCCGGAGAGGAAATTGAGTCCGTCCAGATTCTGAGGATCATCGCATATAGTAAGTTCCCTGCCGGAATGCTCCACGGACACGACAGTCTCGAAGAGCATCCGCTCTCCTTCCTGGATATACTGCCCCATCGAGTGCAGGTCTGTGGTAAAATTGACCGAAGCCGGGAATATTCCCCTGCCCTCCTTGCCCTCGGACTCACCGAAAAGCTGCTTCCACCACTCTCCGAAATACTGGAGCTTGGGATTGTAGCTGACCAGAATCTCCACCTTCTTACCGCTGTCGTAAAGCTCATTGCGGGCCGCGGCATAAAGCAGGGCCGGATTGTGCTCGTCCCTCTCAGAGCATATCCTCTGCATGGAGGCAGCACCCCTGAGCAATGCCCGGATATCATACCCTGCGACAGCTATGGGCAGCAGGCCAACCGGGGTCAGCACAGAGAAACGGCCTCCCACATTGTCAGGGATGACAAATGTCCTGTACCCCTCCTGGTCCGACAGACTCTTGAGCGCACCACGGGCCTTGTCGGTCACGGCCACGATTCTGGAAGCGGCCTCTTCCCTGCCGTATTTGCCCTCCATGTGCTCCTTGATAATCCTGAAAGCCACCGCCGGCTCGGTAGTGGTGCCGGACTTGGATATTACGATCACAGCCACCGACTTGCCGCTGATATAGTCCAGCAGCTCCGCGTGATATTCCTCGGAAAGATTGAAACCGGCGAAGACCACCTCTATTCCCTTGCGGTTCATACCGAAAGAATGCGACAGAGCCGCAATGGCTGCCTTTGCTCCGAGATAGGAGCCTCCGATGCCGATGACTACGGCCACCTCAACCCCCTTCTGCCTCCACTCGTCCGCTATGTCACAGCATCCGTCCACTATCTGGGCCGGAGTATCGGAGGGGATATCCATCCATCCTAAGAAATCACTACCCCTTCCCTTCCTGCCTTCCAGTACATCAAAAGCCGCAAAAGCCTTCTCTACATATTCCTCGGAAGGCTTGAAATTGACATTTACCATAATTCAGATATTTTTATTGTTAAACTTACATCAGACAGTCCTCCAGGCGGCGCATCACCTGGACCGGATGCTTCTTCTCGTACAGTATCGAGTACACGGCATCGGCGATGGGCATCTCAACCCCGTACTTGCCGTTGATCTCGTGAATGGCCTTTGAGGCGTACAGTCCCTCGGCCACCTGGTTCATCTCCAAGAGAGCAGTCTGTACCGAATATCCCTTGCCCAGCATACTGCCGAAGTTGCGGTTGCGCGAGAAAGGCGAATTGCAGGTTACCAGCAGATCTCCCAGATAAGCAGAGCGGGAGGTATTCCTGCCGCTGTCCGGATTCGTAGCGTTGATGAACTCCTTCATCTCCCGGAAACAGCTGGCAATGAGCACGGCCATGAAATTGTCCCCGTAACCGATGCCGTAACAGATACCGGCTGCTACGGCATATACGTTCTTCAGGGCGGCAGCATACTCAACGCCATAGATATCCGTACCGGCTATGGTATTGACGTAGTGGTTCTTGAAAAAGCCGCACAGATACTCGGCCACCTTCTGATGCTTGGACGAGACGGTTATATAAGACAGCCTCTCCATACCGACCTCCTCGGCGTGACACGGCCCGCTGATGACCCCTATCCTGTCAAATGGCACCTTGTGGTCGTGGTGGAAATACTCGGCCACAGTCAGATAACGTTCCCCGACAAAGCCCTTCACCGCCGAGATGAGCATCTTGCCGTCATAGGAGGCCGTCACCCTGGACACTTCCTTCAGGAAATAGGCCGAAGGAATGGCGAAGATAAGGATATCCGACTCCTCCACCACATAGTCTATGTTGTTGGTAAGCGTGAAGCTGTCAGCGTCCAGTTCCACTGATGTGAGGTACTTGGAATGGTGGTGATACTTCTCGATATGCTCTATGGCGTCAGTGTCGCGCATATACCAGTTGAGCCTCCTGCCGTTCTCGCTCAGCAGCTTGACCAGGGCCGTGGCCCAACTGCCCCCTCCTATCACCCCGAAAACGGGGTCTTCCTTCATCCTGTCGTAGATATGTCTATGCTCCATGCGCGAATCGATTTACATTAGTCAATCGGCAAAGATAGCAAAATTTAAGGACTGCGCACACTTTGTCCTGAAAAACCAGGGCCAAAAAGGGCCGCACGGATACCGATAATATTCTCACATTCGCCTCTGAAACAATCCTCAAAAAGGTGCTGTTTATGTAAAATTTGCTATCTTTGCAATGCTGCAAGCAAAAGCATGCGGCGTACATATTGGTGAAAGTGTTCTCGCACTATCCTTTCTAAGAAATCTGACAGTTTCAACGAACGTAAGGATATCGACAGCACCGTCACTTGTATTGGCTTGTGTATTCGCACAATCGATACGGGTGTGGGGATTGTTTCAGTCTGTTTACGTTCGGGCTTTGTCAGAGCCTCTTAGAAGACAGGCGAACCGGCTCCACACTTTCTTTTTATAACCCGGCCAGGGAGCCGCCCGGACAAAAGCTACACTAACAATGAAAAGCATTGTCATCAACAGGATGTACGCCGGCTCATACCTGGGGAGCAATCTGGGACACGAGGTAATCAACATGTTCCAGGCCGACAACGGCAAGCATTACCTGTATCTGAATCCGACCGGAAGACTTTCAAATAATGCCAAAACAGCTGACTGCATGCTGCTGGTAAGATATATCGGCAACAAAAGTGTAGAGATTCTGGCCATGGCAAAAAACCTGAAGCTTGTCCCGGGTACCGACAGGCCTTTGACAGGCAGCATCTACGAGGACATACCCGAGATATACAATCCACAGCACCAGTACATCACCCAACAGAATATCACATACGGAGGCGTGTCCATCCTGAGCATCTTCCAGGGAAGCTACCAGCGGAACATATTCATCTCCTACGAAGTGTCCGATAAAGATTTTTTCGTTCCCCGTAACAAAAAAAGGATAATTCTCCGTTACAAGGATGCGTCATACACAGATGACTATATGAAAGCAGAGAACACTGAAGTCATCAGTCTTCACGGACATAACTTCAACCCGCATCTCCAGCCGCAGTATATCTTCCCTCAGAAGACAGGTATTGGTGATTCAGACAGTGATATCCTGAACAGGATAATCAATGACGGGTCTCTTTGGCAGCTGTCCAACGAGAAAGTCATCATCCCAATAGACGCAGATACGCCGTGCTGCAGGCCATCACTCTTTGACATCTGCGGCATACAGTACAACGAGAACTGCTTCTCCAACGCGCTGTATCATTTTATGATGAAATACCGCCAGCTGTGGCGTGAGTTCTTCAAGCATGTGCTCAATGTCGACCTCGGGCCAGACTTTACAGCGTCAAGGGAAGTGGACACCAGTATAAAAGGACACCTGAACAGCGGCGGCCGCATCGACCTTCTGCTCAAAGGGAAAGATACTCTGTTGATCATTGAGAATAAGATCAAATCCGACATCAACAAGATTGATGAGGATGTTCAACTGAACCAGACCCAACTGGACAGATACTGGATTTATGGAGAGTATATGGTCAGAATCCACGGTCTTAAAGTGCAGAAGGCCGTTCTTCTGGTTC
>DVHR01000063.1 GCA_018711925.1 Candidatus Coprenecus pullicola | reverse complement strand
GGGCATCGACAACAATCTCTATCCCCGTCCCCGCACCTATATCATCGGTCTTAAATACAACTTCTAAATCAAGGAGATCTGAAATATGAAAAAGATAACCACATTATTCGTTTCTATAATGGTGTCGGCTTCGCTCCTCTTCACCGCCTCCTGCGTGCAGGACTTGAATGTGGAGCCTATCGACCCTAACCTCGAGACACCTGAGGACGTGCTCAACAGCATCGAGGCATATCAGCAGCTGCTGGCCAAGTGCTACGGCGGTCTGTCCGTCAGCGCCTCCGAAGGTCCTGACTCCTCTCCCGACATCGACGGTATCGACGGCGGTTACGGCCAGTACATGAGGGCTCTCTTCCACTTGCAGGAGCTGCCCACCGATGAGGCCAGCACTTGCTGGAATGACCAGACCATCAAGTCTCTCCACGGATTGAGCTGGACTACCTCCGACGTATTCGTGACAGCCATGTTCTCCCGTATCTACTATCAGATCGGTCTCTGCAACGAGTTCATCCGCCGCGGCGAGGCTGCAGCCGCAGAGTTCCAGGGTGAGGAGATGGACTACATGATAGCCCAGGCCAGAGGCCTGAGGGCATTGAGCTACTATCACGCCATCGACCTCTTCGGCAACGTGCCTTTCGCTACCGAGGAAAACTCTGTAGGTGCGACAGGTCCCGAGCAGATTCTCCGCTACGATCTTTACGAGTGGCTGGTGAACGAGATTACCGGTGAGAACAACTTCCGCGACGGTCTCCGTCCCCTGGCACAAACCGAGTATGGCCGTGTAAGCCAGGAGTTCGCCACAATGCTGCTTGCAAAGCTCTATCTGAACGCAGAGGTGTTCACGGCAAATGACCCTGAGGGCCGTCCCGTCATCTCCGCATGGCAGGAGTGCGCAGATGAAAGTAGCAAGATAGTCGACAACATGTCTCTGGTAGATGACTGGCAGTGGAACTTCTCTGCAGACAACAACCTCTGCCCCGAGATCATCTTCGCAGTGCAGAGCGACGGCGCCAATATCCAGACCTACGGCAGCACTAACTTCGTAATCAAGGGCTCCATCGTCTCAGGTAATCCTGAATGGCAGGCAGCCCTCGGTACCAACGACGGCTGGGGCGGTCTCGTAGTGACCCCTCAGTTCCTCGATTACTTCGAAGGTGAGGAGGGGCAGGACCAGAGGTATCTGTTTACTGACGGTTCCGAGTTCGGTGAAGAGCCCCATACCCGCGAGATACTGGACAACTCCAACTTCGCCAGCGGCTGGTGCCAGATGAAGTTCACCAACCTCAAGCATGACGGCTCGCCTGCCGATAACAGTACCTCGTCCTATCCTGATACGGATTATCCCATCTTCAGGGCTGCCGATGCGTATCTGATGCTGGCTGAGGCAGTATTGAATGGAGCCAGCGGTGACGGTCAGGCTGCTCTCGATGCAGTGCGCGAGCGTGCCGGACTTGGCTCGATTACCCTTACCGAGGATGCCATCATCAGCGAGCGTGCCCGTGAGCTCTATTGGGAGAACATGCGCCGTCAGGACCTTATCCGCTTCGGTCTGCTGACATCCTCTACCTATCTCTGGGATTGGAAGGGAGGCTCTTATGAGGGCAACGGAGTGGATGAACGCTACAACCTCTATCCTATCCCCAGTACCGAAATCAACTCCAACAGCAAGCTGGATCAGAACCCCGGTTATTAACAGACAACCCTAAAATAGAATAGAACGATATGAAAAAGATATTTAACATATTGGCCGCCGGCCTGATGTCCGTCTTCGCACTGATATCCTGTGCCGAGAAGGAGATTGTCACCTACGTTCCTGATAACGTGGTAGATCCTGTGCTGGACGAATTGTCAACCCCTGAAGGCGGCTTTGTCCTGGTGGAAGGAGAAAACTTCGCCACCCTTACATTTTCTCCTGTTGACTTCGGTATCGCTACTGCCGCAAGGTATACAGCGTATGTGGACATCAATGAAGACTTCTCTTCCAAGATGTCACTCGGCAACACTACTACGGATACAGTCGGTATCACAGTATCGGCCAACACTCTGAACAATGCTCTCATTACCCTCAACTGCGAGGCCGGAGTCCCCGTAACTGTGTACTTCCGCATTGAGGCCGAGATGATGGGTGAGTCCTCTACTGTAGAAACAGTGGAAGCGCTGGTATCCAACACCATTTCCTCGGACATCACTCCTTTCGATGCCGAGAAAGTGTACGAGATGGTTTATGTTACAGGTGCTCCTTGGGGATGGCCAGCTGCTCCCTGGGATCCGAATGCCGTTGCTCATCTGTTCAGTTATGCGGAAGATGAGGAGAATTATGTTGGCGTGATTGACTTTGGAGCTGACTGTGCCGATTACGGCTTCAAGATAACGGGCGCTACCAATTGGGATAACGGAAACTGGGGCTCAGGCACTATGACCAGTACGGAACCCGAGGCTCCATCCATCACTCTCTGGAACGACGGAGGAAGCGGCAATATTACCAACTATAGCACATACCGCTATTACAGTTTCCATTTTGTGAAATCAACCCTGACACTCAACATGAACAGGGGCTTCAACAGTGTGAAGGTTGCCGGTGACTTCAACGGCTGGACAACAGGTGATGCCAATACCGACGAGATGATCCAGATCCGCTCCAACGGCAAGTTCTATATCGACCTCGATATTACAGCGGCCGGAGGCTTCAAGTTTATACTCGATGTTGATGCTGAACAACCTATATGGATCGGTACCGGAGAAGGTGAGAACGGCGTAGGCATAGGAACCGGTGACAATATCCAGATTACCGAGCCCGGCCAGTACCGCTTCTACCTTGACCTCAACGACTGGGAGAATCCTACCTACAGTCTTAGCACAGCCGATTACGGCCAGCCTGTAGAGTAAGTGGCACGGCGGTACATGAGAATCTGAAAATATTGGAGGGCGGGAAAGATTGTTACCCGCCCTTTTTTAAATCATTATTCCTTATGAGAGCGACGTTGTATTACATAGTCCTGATATGTGTTTCTGTTCTTATGTTTTTGTCGTGCAGGCCCGGTTCTTCCGGCACGGACAGCGGACAAGAGGACGGGCTGCGGGTGAGGGCACTTCCTCCGGAGTGGGATGGAACCAAACACGGCGGTATAACATATCAGCTTCTGGTATACTCTTTTGCGGATTCGGACGGAGACGGCATAGGGGATTTTCGGGGTATCATAGACAAACTGGACTATCTGGATTCACTGGGAGTTTCTGCCATATGGCTTTCTCCGGTACATCCGGCCATGTCCTATCACGGCTATGACATAACGGACTACGGGACTGTCAATCCGGAGTTCGGGACAATGGATGATTTCAAGGCCCTGGTGGAGGCGGCGCACAACCGCGGTATCAGGATATACATGGATTACGTGCTCAACCATACAGGCAGTGATCATCCCTGGTTCCTGGAGGCCTGTGAGAGCGGGGACAGCCCGTACAGGGACTTCTACATTTTCTCGGAGAATCCCGCCGCGGATATAGAGGCCGGCAATATCCCGATGATAGCCACGGAGGGTTCCGGAGGATATGACGCCGGACAGTGGTTCGTGGCAGGAAACTCCGCAAAAGGGGTCATGGAGTTCGTATTGGACTGGTCGGATCCGGCTCATCCTTTACTTACCGTAACGGAGTCGGACGGTCCGGCGGACAGTGAGAACACCGCTACGGATACTGACAGCGACAAGTATCTGTATATGGGTGACCCGGCGCGTTATGTAAAGTTCTATGATGACGGGAACGGGCTTTATTCCCTGGCGGTGGACTTCGATTCTCCATGGGGTTTTCTGATACGGACGGAGGGAACGGACGACTGGACTCCGGGTACCAAGTACGGGGCGGCAGATGCCGCGGACGCGGTAATAGAGTACGGTGTGGAGTATCCTCTGTTTACATCAAGTGACAACAACGCAGTCCATGATCTGCTCATGCCCGGTACTCTCTACTACCATTCCCACATGTGGACCAGCTGGTTCGCTGACCTCAACTACGGTCCTGCGGAAAGTGCGGAGCAGTCCCCGGCGTTTGAGGAGATGGTGCGCATAGGCAGACAGTGGATAGATGCCGGGATAGACGGTATGCGTCTGGATGCGGTGAAACATATTTATCATAATGCCGGCTCCAACGAGAATCCGGTCTTCCTCGGAAAGTTCTACGAGGCCATGGACGGTTATTATTCAGGAGACGGGCCTTTCTATATGGTCGGGGAGGTATTCTCCGAGCATAACGAGGTGGCTCCATATTACGCCGGGTTGCCCGCTGCCTTTGATTTCTCTTTCTGGTGGAGGCTGTCGGCGGCCATTAACGGGGGTGTCGGGAATACGTTTGTCAGGGATATTCTGTCCTATCAGGATGAATATGCAGCAGTCCGTCCGGACTATATCGAGGCGACCAAGCTCTCCAACCACGATGAGAACCGTGCGGGAAGTGATCTCGGCGGTTCGACTGCGAAAATGAAGCTGGCAGGGGCAGTGTTGCTGACAGCCGGCGGTGCACCTTATATATATTATGGTGAGGAGCTGGGATATACCGGAGTCAAGGATCAGGGCGATGAGTATGTAAGGACTCCTATGAATTGGGGAGACAGCTATACGCCAGACCTGTACGCGTATGCAGGAAAGTCTGATGTCAGCCTCGGATCGGCTTCTGTCATGGAACAGACCGCAGATTCGGCGTCGGTGTTCCGGGTGTACAAGGATTTTGCGCTGGCGCGCAATGCTGTTCCCGCACTTGCAAATGGAAAGATGGTGCGTCATGACCTGTACAATGAGTCTTTGACAGCCCTGCCTGCTCTATGCGCCTGGATTATGGACTACGAAGGAGACCGCGTGCTTGTCCTGCACAATTTCAGCGGTTCGGAGATTAATTTCCTGCTGCACGATACTGTGTATGGCGCAGTGGCCGTGCAGGGGGATGTGTTTATGAATGAAAGCGGCTCTCAGCCCAGATTGATGATGGGACCGTATTCGTCAGTAGTGTTTGATTTGTAGAAAAACGAGATAAAAATGAATAAGAATCGTATAAAGTACATGAGGCTGCTGATGCCGCTTGTTTTTATTGTGTCGGCATCGTGCTCATATAGGGTGGAGCGGGCTCCGTTTTTCAACGAGGAGTCGGCTCCCGCCATGCCCTGTCTGATTTCCGGGGATACCACTCTGCTGATAGTCAGGGACTATTTCCCCAAGATAGAGAAAGTAGATGCTGTCAGCAGTGAGGACTACACTGTAATACCTGTGTCAGTGGATGATATGGATACTGTGATGCTTGTCGCAGGTCCTTCTTCGCGCAACGTGTCAACGGTCAGAGTGACATCCGGAGAAGAGAGCGGAGTGATCGTGCTGAAGTGGAAGACACCGGCCGGAGCAGCCGTTCCGTCAATGGCTACCATAGGCAGCAATATGGGGGGCAGGGAATTTACTGTGAGGGCACAGAATTCTCCGGCAGGTTATCTTGTCTTGTGGCAGAACACCTTACTTGACCATAAATTCATGTCTTACCGCAAGGACGGGGAGTTCACCGTGCATATTCCCGACAATGCTGAGGACATGGAACGCTCCTATATCCGTATCTATACCTACAATGCCGGGGGAGCCGGAAGCGATATCCTCGTGCCCGTGCGCTACGGGAGAGTGATGGCTGCGGCTTCGGAACTGGAAAGGACTGACCGTCAAGGCTGGATTATGTACCAGATAATGGTGGACCGTTTCGTCAACGGCAATACCGCCAACGACTGGAAAGCCAACCGTCCCGACGTGCTTCCTAAGGCCGATTATTACGGAGGTGACCTGGCCGGCATAGACGCCAGGCTGCGGGAGGGGTATTTCGATACACTCGGAGTGAACACCCTGTGGATATCTCCGATAACCCAGAACCCTTATACTGTCTGGGGACTCAACAAGGATCCATATACCCGCTTTACCGGATACCACGGCTACTGGCCGGTGTATATGACCAAGATTGATCCCCGTTACGGTACGCCGGAGGAACTGCGCGGCCTGATAGCAGACGTACACGGGGATGACAAGAACATCATCCTGGACTATGTGGCCAATCATCTGCATGTTGAAAGTCCGCTTCTTCAGGCCCATCCGGACTGGAAGACGCCTGAGTTCACCCCGGACGGGCGGCCCAATCTGGAACTATGGGACGAGTTCCGTCTGACTACATGGTTCGACAGGCATATTCCGACCCTGGACCTGGAGAGAGAGGATGTCAATGAGCCGATGACAGACTCCGCGGTATTCTGGATGCAGGAATACGAGCTGGACGGATTCCGTCATGACGCCACGAAGCACATCCCCGAGGTGTACTGGCGCAAACTGACCCGCAAGCTGCTGGAGAGGGTGCCGGACCGCAGCGTGTTTCAGATAGGGGAGACGTACGGCTCTCCGGAACTTATCTCGTCTTATGTCCGTACAGGGATGCTGGACTGTCAGTTTGACTTCAATATCTATGATACATACATCTGGGCAACGTCCACACCGGAAGGCTCTTTCGCCGACCTGGCAGGGACGATAGACGCCAGCCTGCACACCTACGGCTATCACAATCTGATGGGTGTCATCTCCGGCAACCATGACCGGGCCCGTTACGTGTCTATCGTAGGAGGGGACCTTGTTCCGGGCGAGGACTACAAGGCCGCCGGCTGGAAGCGCGAGATAGGAGTGAGCGATACTGTGGCTTACCGCAAGCTGGCCATGCTTCATGCGATGAACATGACCTTGCCCGGTATTCCGGTCATATATACCGGTGACGAGTGGGGACAGCCCGGAGGCAACGATCCGGACAACCGCCGCTGGGCTCAGTTCGAGCCGCGCAACAGGCATGAGGCCGATGTATTTGACACGGTACGTGCCCTTACTGCGGAACGCTCCTCCAGTATGCCTCTGCTTTACGGAGACTGGTACCTGCTGTCCGCTGATAAGGATTATCTGGCCTATATGCGTGTATATATGGGCGAGTATGTGCTTGTGGCCCTGAACAAGTCTTCCGAGCCGGTACGCAAAGTATTCGACCTGCCGTTCGGACTGCAGTATGACGGCTCCGGCTCAGTGGCTGTGGAGACCGCGCCTTTTTCATTCAGTATAGTCAATTCAAAATAATAACAAGTTATGAAGTTTTTAAAGACAATAACAGTCCCGGTGCTCGTGCTCTTACTTGCGGGATGCGCTGGAAATGCCGGTAAGGAGACAGTGTCTCCTGTAACAAATGTCATTCATCCTGAATGGACGGCTGATGCCGTAATATACGAGGTCAATGTCCGCCAGTATACCAAGGAAGGTACTTTCAAGGCCTTCGAGGAGCATCTGCCCAGACTCCAGGAACTGGGAGTGGACATTCTCTGGTTCATGCCCGTCTATCCGATCGGAGAGGTGGAGCGCAAGGGAGAGCTTGGCAGCTACTATTCCATCCGTGACTACAAGGCCGTCAATCCGGAGTTCGGGGATATCGATGACTTCCGCTCCGTAGTGGACAAGGCCCATGAGCTGGGCTTCAAGGTCATTCTGGACTGGGTGGCCAACCACACCTCCCGCGACCATGCCTGGATATCCGAGCATCCCGACTGGTATGTGATGGACGACAGTACCGGTACGCCTGTGGCTCCCTTCGACTGGACCGATGTGGCCGAACTGAACTACGACAATGCAGATATGCGTGCGGCCATGCTCGATGCCATGACATACTGGGTGTCCGAGGTAGGGGTGGACGGCTTCCGCTGCGATGTGGCCCACGAGGTGCCGGTGGATTTCTGGAACGATGCCGTGGCCTCGCTGCGTCAGGTGCGTCCCGACCTGTTCATGCTGGCCGAGTCCGAGGAGCCCGCTCTGATGACCGATGCCTTCGATGCCTATTACGGCTGGTCCAACCATGCGTATATGAACAGGCTCGCACAGGGTAAGGCCACTGCCGCCGAGTATGCCGCCTACCGCGTGGAGCATGAGGGCAAGCTGCCGGTGGAGAGTATCGAGATGAACTTTACTTCCAACCATGATGAGAACTCCTGGAACGGCACCGAGTTCGAGAGGATGGGGGAGGCTGCCCGCCAGATGGCCGCCCTGACATTCGCCGAGCCGGGTATGCCGCTTATCTACAGCGGACAGGAAGTGGGCAACGATAACTCCTTGGAGTTCTTCATGCGCGACCCTATCGTCTGGGAGGACCGCGGAGGCTATACGCAGTTCTACAAGGACCTTATCGCCATGAGGGATGCACATCCGTCGATGTATGCTCCCCGCGAGGGTGCGCCGATGGTCATCCTGGCCAACGACAAGCCGGAGCAGGTATTCTCCTTCGAGCGCAGGCTCTCTGACGGCAGCGACGGCTTTGCGGCCGTGTTCAATTTCTCCGCTGAGGAGGTGACGGTGACCGTCTCCGAGGGAAGCATCGCCGGCAAAAGCTACACCCTGCCTGCCCACGGCTATGAATTTGTTTTTTAATTGGAAATCTTATAGAATATGAAGAAGAATTTACTGACGACCATTCTGGCAGCGGTGGGACTTACCTCGATAGCCTCTGCCGCCGGTGCGCAGGAGGGACTGCGCGTGGAGCCGCCCTGCTGGTGGACGGGTATGGAGACCCCTCTGACCCTGATGCTCCACGCTCCCGGGCTTTCCGGTGCCGGAGTGAGCGTGGCTTCCGACGGGATTACGGTCAAGGCCGTGCATTATGCCGAGAGCCCGAACTACCTGTTCGTGGACCTGGAGATCGCCGACAACCTGACTCCCGGGGAGTATACATTTACCATCAACTATCCCGACGGGAGGACCGGGGCATTTGCCTACAGCATAGGCGAGCGCAGGGAAGGCTCCCGCGAGAGGGTGGGCTTCGGCCCTTCCGACGTGGTGTACCTGCTCATGCCGGACCGTTTCGCCAACGGGGACAAGAAGAACGATTCCTCGCCCCTGACCGTCGAGAAAGGCAACCGCAAGCTGCCGGGCGGGCGTCACGGCGGTGACCTGCAGGGCATCATGGACCATCTGGACTATTTGGCCGACCTCGGTATCACAGCTATCTGGCCCACTCCCATTACCCTCGACAACGAACCGACCTATTCCTACCACGGCTACGCCTGCGCGGACTATTATCAGATAGACCCCCGTTACGGCTCCAACGAACTTTACCGCTCCCTCGTGGCAGCCGCCCATGAGAAAGGCATCAAGTTCATCCAGGACATCGTGCCCAACCACAGCGGCACCGCCCACTGGTGGTACAACGACCTGCCTTTCCAGGACTGGATTCACCAGCATCCTACGTTTACACGCTCCAACTATGCCATGTCCGGACATTCCGACCCTCATGCGGCCCGGACTGACCTGGATGCATGCGTGACCGGCTGGTTCGACACCTCGATGCCGGACATGAACCTGGGCAACCCCTATTGTCTCCAGTACTACATCCAGCTGGCCGTGTGGTGGATAGAATACGCAGACCTGGACGGTATCCGCGTGGATACCTATCCCTACACCCGCAAGGAGGATATATCCGCCTGGACTGAGGGTATTCTGAAGGAATTCCCTAATTTCACCCTCGTGGGCGAGTGCTGGTTCCACAATACCCAGCAGATAGCCTACTGGGAGGGCTGCCGCACCGCTGACGGAGGCTTCAAGACCAATGCCGACGGCTACACCTCGCACCTGCCCATGGTGATGGACTTCGCCCTGACAGACGCTCTGACTGAGGCTTTCGTGCAGAATGACAATCTGGGCTACGATGACGGCATCAAGCGCGTGTACAACTCGGTGTCCCTCGATTTTGCCTACTACAATCCCTACAACCTGCTGACCTTCATAACCAATCACGACATGGAGCGTCCGGCCATCCGCTTCGGCACCTACAAGGATCCGGACGAGACAGTGCTGGCGAGGATGAAGAATGCCACGACTCTGCTGCTGACCATGCGCGGAGTGCCCCAGTGGTACTACGGAGATGAGATTCTGATGCACGGGCCCGAGGAAATGGTGGGCAAGGGCGATGCCTGGTGGAGGACCGACTTCCCCGGCGGCTGGCCCGGTGACAAGGTCAATGCCTTCATATCTGCCGGACGCACCGCACTGCAGAATGAGATGTTCGACCACACCCGCACCCTGATGCAGTGGAGGAAGACCTCGCCGGCTGTCACCGCCGGCAAGCTGAAGCACTTCATGCCGTTCGGCGACCTGGTGAATACCTACGTGTATTTCCGCTATACTCCCGACTTCAAGGATCTGGTGATGGTGGTCATCAACAACGGAGTGGAGCCTGTCTCCCTCGACTGGGCACACTACGCCGAGATATTCGATGCTGCTGCAGAGGCACGTGCTGTGGCCGGACTTGGTGCGGCATCCGTTACCTTCGCAGGCTGCGACATCCTCACTGGAGCGACTGTCTCCAGCAGTACCGGTTCGCTGACCGTTCCGGGAATGGCCTCCATGGTCATTCAGTTCTGATCTGACTCTGGTTTTACCTTAGGAGAGAGTGTGCCCGTTTCCGTCGGGACAGGTACACTCTCTTTTGGTGTCTTTCGGTCGTCTGCTTCGAGAAGTAAGTGATGTACGGTTACAGCTTGCTGCGAAGGATGAAGTGGGAGCGTGTGATGGGGTTGAATACGGGGCGGGAGAATGTATTGCCAGGAGCAGCAGCTGTCTCGGTGGATGCTGCCGTCAGTCCTATCGTACCTTCGTAGATACACACGACTGTATTGCCGGATGATGTGACCAGTTCTGTTTCGATGGAGTATACGGTACTGTCGTTTGCCGCTATACGCTCTATGTAGACAGTGCCGGAGGATAGGAATCCCAGATACGATCTGTCTTCCTTGAACAGTTGCACATGCGAGCCCACGTATTGTCCGTTGCTCTCCTCTCCGGGACTCAGAGTGTAGTCTTTCATTCCCCACAAGTCGGATATCTCATATCTGCCGGGGATGATTCCGGCCTCGTCGACCGGCATATAGCAGTCAAGTGTCAGGATGCTGCCCGGAGGTGTGACATGACTGACGCTGTCAGCCGTCATGTCTGTCATGGAGATTATAACGTTGTCAAAACCGTTGACGGGTCCGTAATTGACGGCGGCAAGGGTATGACAGTTGATCTCTATGTCCTCTAGCAGCGGCAGGTAATCCGGAACGGTATCTCCTGAGCGGTCAGCAAGATGCTGCGCTCCGGTGTATCTGACACTGTGTGTCATGCCGGAAATGTCTGTAAGCATGGCCTCGAAGGTGTAGATGTCATCCTTGCAGGTAATGTCAAGAGTTCCGTGACTGAAAGCAAGTACGGTCTCAGGTGAGCCGCACGGGCCATTGATGAAATAGGAGGAAAGTTCAGGTGTGAAAGTGCCGCACACGGTTGCATTTTTGGTCCCCAGGACATATCTGCCGGTAGGTATGGTGATGATGTCCGTCCGGACAGGCCCTGGTGCGAAAATATCAAAGCGGTAATAGTTTCCGTTCGATATGGATTTACCGTCAGCACTGAAGCCTTTGTCGGATAAGTGAATGTAATAATTGTGCTCACCGTTATTCCCTATATTTCCGTTGTATTCTCCGGACAGTACTGCTGCCTCCAGAACGTAATCGGCTTCTTTTTCCTGCCGGCAGGATGCCGCGGACAGAGAAAGGACAGCGGTAAAGGATAGTAGTATGGCCAGCCTTGAAAACTTCATAGGTCATCAATTGATTCCGTAAAGGTAATACTTTTGTGACATCTTCTGAAATTTTTCTGCAAAGTCATTCCATAAATGGAAGATATCCTCATACCTGAGCCGTTTGCTGAACTCCATGCGGACGGCTTTCGAGCCTGTTACCTTGTCGAACATCTCCAGGCGCTGAGCCGGGACATTGAAAGGATTGAATTCCGGTCTGATGCCGGCTATGACCTGTACGGCGTAGAACTGTATCTCGGAAAGGCGGGCTGTCTTGAAGTCCGTGATGTATATCTGGACACCTCCGGTCTCCTTGCCTTTCAGCGAGCCGTAAAATGGTGTGGCGTAGACGGGACGAAACAGCAGGCCAGGCAGATAAAGGGCGTTCATGCGTGAGGCCAGCAGGTCAGCGTCCATGCCCTCGCAGGCTATCATCCCGAACGGCAGGGTGTAGCCGATGCCGGTGGAGAGACATCCCAGCTCACCCAGTATTCCGGTGGCCGGATAGAAATACGCGGCTTCCGGTGTCGGGATATGGGGCGAGGTGGGCACCCACATCAGTCCGGTGTCGTCCCAGCTCATGCTGCGGGTCCAGCCCTCCATTCTCACAACCGTAAGCCTGCATCTGACAGTGCTGTCCTGTCCGCGGCTGCCGGTGACTTTCAGCATTCCCTCCTCATTGAGCAGCATGGCCAGCTCACCGCAAGTCAGGCCGTAGACATAGGGGATATTGTATTGTCCTACAAACGATATCAGAGAATCATCCACTCCGGGTCCTTCGACCCTCAGTCCTCCAAGAGGATTGGGCCGGTCGAGAATAATCATCTCAACGTCCTCCATCGCGGCCACTTTCATCACATTGCCCATTGTACTTATGTATGTGTAGGAGCGGCAGCCGATGTCCTGTATGTCGTAGACTATCGCGTCCAGACCCTCCAGCTGTGATGCCGACGGCATCCGGCTTTTCCCGTAGAGCGAGAAGATCGGCACTCCGGTACGGGAATCGACAGCCTGTCCGGCCACGTGCTCGCCGGCATGTGCGTTGCCTCTTACCCCGTGCTCAGGACCGAAAAGGGCGACCAGCTCCACGTCAGGGGCATTGAAGAGCACGTCGACCGTGGAGTTGAGGTACCGGTCCACTCCGGTGGGATTGGTCACAAGTCCTATCCGCTTGCCTCGCACCTGCTCGAATCCGTTTTCCTCCAGTACGTCGATACCGGTTTTTACATGTTGCGCCGCAAGATTGCCGAGAGAGGCGGTCAGCAGTAGAATTATCGTTGCAATATGGGATATTGGAATTTTCATGTTCATGTGTTAATTGAGACTGTGGCCTGATTCATCGTATTTTTCCGGATACAGCAGGATGAGGCTTGACTTGATGAGGTCCTTGCCGAGCATCTTGGGCAGGCGCTCGAACGAGCTGTCGTAGGAAATGGAGCCCTGCCGTGCGCTGATGACGGCGAGCAGGCTGTCGCTGCCGGTCTGTGATATCAGCGAGGGCAGGCTGTCGAAGCTGTCAATTCTTTGGAAGGTGGCCTCCGTGCTTTTGAATTCATCCATCATCAAGGGCTGCAGTACGGCAATGGTGCTGTCAGTGGCGAAGAAATCCAGTCGGCGTTCCAAAGAATTGCCAAGGCGGCCGAAATGCTCCACCCATTTCCGGAATCCGGGCTCGTATTCGGCCTTGGGCGGTACGGCTATGATTATCCTGCCCAGAGTGTTGATTGGAACCATGAGACGCATGACCATGATCTCGCAGTACAGGCTGCGGAGCAGGTTGGTGGCCAGATTGCCTATGACATAGCTCTTGATATCCGAGTCCCTGCGCAGTCCGATGATCAGGCTGGTGATGTTATGCTCTTTGACCGTGTGGATGATTCCTGAAGCGATGTTGATGTCGTATCGGCTTATCTTTTTCAAGTCGACATGAGCCGAGGCGGCTATTTTCGCGGCAGTCTCGAGGTTACGGTTGCCGGTATTGACCGCCTGTTGATTGTCGCTGTCATATATGATGCTGAGAGCATGTATGTTGTCTGTGATTTTCGGGTTGCGGACAGCGAGGGAGAAACATACCATGTCCTTCACGGTATCGGGGTTTGCGACCGGTATCAGGATCTTCTCCTGGTCTGTATCGGAATTGCTGTCGGCAGCCGGCTGGACTACAGCTGTCTTTCGTGCCGCGCTCTGTGTGGTGAGTGAGCTGACGATGCAGGTGACCAGAATGAGCAGTATGGTGCCGTTGAGCACATCGTCGCTCAGGAGACGGCTTCCGTCCGGTAGAATGATTTCATGGCCGATAAGTGCTGCGGCCAAAGTGGCTGCGGCCTGCGAGGTACTCAGTCCGAACATCAGCCTGCGCTCGGTCCGGGACATACGGAAAGTCTTCTGTGTCACGAAGCTGGCCAGCCATTTGCCGGTGATGGCTGTGGCGGTCATCACGGCGGCTACCTTCAGCGCGTCTCCGTGTCCGAAGATTACCCGCAGGTCTATCAGCATGCCCACTCCTATCAGGAAGAACGGGATAAAGAGTGCGTTGCCGACGAATTCTATGTGGCTCTTGAGAGGTGATATGTTGGGTATGAGGCGGTTCAGGAGTATGCCGGCCAGAAAGGCTCCGAGTATGCCTTCGAGTCCGGCTGTCTCCATGAGGCCGGCCGATGCGAAAAGCAGTACCATTACGAAGATGAACTGCATGATGGTATCGTCGTACTTGCGGAAGAACCAACGGGCTATGCGTGGAACCGAGTACATTATGAGGGCACCTGTCAGCACGACCTTTATCGCCAGGCCTACCCAGTACATCTGTCCTGTCCCCCCCTGGTAGATGCCGCTTATGATTGCCAGCACGAGCAGGGTCAGGGTGTCTGTGACAGCTGTAGCTCCTACGGCGATGCTTACGCTTCTCTGGCGCGAGACTCCGAGTCTGAGCACTATCGGATAGGAGATGAGGGTGTAGGAGGCGTACATGCTGGCCAGCAGGATGGAGGTGACTACGCTGTACTTGAGCAGCGTCGTGTTGACTATGAACCCTATCGAGATGGGAATCAGGAATGCCAGCATGCCCAGGACAGCGGCCTTTTTCCGGTTGCGCTTGAAATCGCTCATGTTGATCTCCAGACCGGCCAGGAACATGATGTAGTAAAGACCCACGTTGCCGAACAGCTCGAAACTGCTGTCGCGGGCCAGCAGGTTGAGTCCGTGCTCGCCGATGAGCACGCCGGCCAGTATCATGCCGATGATATTCGGTATCCTCAGCCGGTTGAACAGCAGGGGCGCGAAAAGTATGATCAACAGCACGATCAGGAATATCCACGTCGGGTCGGTTATAGGCAGTGTGAGTTCTTTCCAGTCCATACCACAAATTTAAAAACTGTTTTGAAATATTTCAAAAGTTTTTCAGCCAGCCAGTACAACCGCCTCTCCCCCGGGGAAAGTGCCGTGATTTCCCGCGATTCTGGTGCACTTTCCCCCGTGTCTTGCCGGGCCACCGGCTCCACAGGCATCTCTCGCGACACCTGCCGTTTCCATCAGCAGAATACCTATGAAAATCCAGCAGTCGAAAAGACCGGGCCCTCCCACCGCTTCGCGGCGGGCCCCTCCCTCTAGAGCCGAGGGCGGCTAGTCTTTTCTCGTTGCTGGATTTTTCATTTATGTCTGGGTACCGGTTTCACAGGCCCCTCTCGTTGCACTTGCCGTTTCCGCCTCCCCGGGAAAGTGCCGCGATTTCCCGCGATTCTGGTGCACTTTCCCCCGTAGCTTGTCTGGGCACCGGCTCCACAAGCCTCTCTCGTCGCACCTTCCGTTTCCACCCCCGGGGAAAGTGCCGCGATTCCCCGCGATTCTGGTGCACTTTCCCCCGTGGCATGAGACGTCTGAGGAGGTCCAGCAAGGCCTGCTTGGGGAAGTGCTTAGTATACAGACACTCTGAAAAAGAACATCTGCTGGACCTAGGGTGAAATGGCGGTTTTGTGGCAAAAAGCGGGCAGTCCAGCACATCACTAGAATGCATAAGCCTAACAATCAACGCAATACATTTGGACAGTGTGTTGGACATTGTAAAAGTACTAAAGTCTGCTTTTTTGCGAAACGACACTCTCCTCCGTTGCTAGCCGTGCTACTGGCTCTACATCCATTTCTCGCCGCACTTGCTGTCCATGACCGGATTACTGCCCGCTGTTGCCTTTCAGCCCGAATGAAGGGTCAACCTTGATGAGTGCGGTGACGGCGAGGGTGACGAGGCAGCAGCCCATGATCCACCAGAAGAAGCCGGTGTAGCCCATCCATTCCTGCAGGGCACCTGCGAACATCCCCGGAATCATCATGCCGAGGGCCATGAAGGCGGTGCATATCGCGTAGTGGGAGGTCTTGCTGGGACCTTCGGCGAAATACATCATGTAGAGCATGAAGGAGGTGAATCCGACACCGTAGCCGAACTGCTCGATGAAGACGCAGGCATTGATCAGGATGAGATTGAGGGCTGAGGCGGGGTCGGGCTGGGCCATGCTCATCCAGCAGAATACTCCGCAGGGCAGGGTGAGGGCCAGGGCCATGGGCCAGAGACAGCGTTTGAGACCGTAACGGGATACGAGTACTCCGCCGAGTATGCCGCCGAGGGTAAGGCCGATGATGCCGATGGTTCCGTAGACCAGGCCGACCTGGGCGGTATTGAGACCGAGGCCGCCTTCCGATGCCGGATCGAGCAAGAAGGGGTTTATCATTTTCACCAGTTGGGCTTCGGGAAATCGGTATAGGAGGATGAATGTGACAGCAATCCATACGTCCTTTTTCCGGAAAAAGGAGCCGAAGGTGCCGATGAATTCGCGGAGGATGCGGGATGCTCCATGCTTCGGGTCGCTTCCGGTGTGACGCTCATTGTGGTTAAGGGCCGTCTGTCTCCCCGGCCGCTCCCGGTCAGAGTCTGCTTCTGGTTTATCGGAAGCTGAATACGTTGGTCTGAGTTCTGTTGAAGCTACAGCGGAATGGGGTTCCTGGTTCGGACCCCAAGCAGAGCACGCATTCCTGCCGTCTTTCTCCGTTGTCTCGGGAACGGTTCCCGAGGGTCGGTCAGCAGCGGGCCGTGGCAGTATCCTCGAGTGGTACACGGCTACTGCGAAGAACAATGCAGACAGGATGAGGAAGGTTACCGCCCAGGCCCTCGGGACATTGCCGAAAGCCATCTCCATCCATCCGGCCGCCATCACGACTCCGCCCTGTCCGATGATGGTCGCCAGCCGGTAGAACGCGCTGCGTATTCCTACGTACAGCGACTGGTCTGAGGAGTCCAGCGCCAGCATGTAGTATCCGTCTGCCGCTATGTCGTGCGTGGCAGAGGCAAATCCGATCAGCCAGAATACAGCCAGCGACATCACCACGTAGGAGTCCAGCGGCAGGGTCAGGGCAATGGCCGCGAAAGCCGCTCCGATAATGAACTGCGTAGTCACGGTCCACCATCTCTTCGTGCGTATGATGTCCACGAACGGGCTCCAGAACGGCTTGATGACCCACGGCAGGTACAGCCATCCGGTATAGAAAGCGATGTCGGTATTCGACATGCCCAGATTCTTATACATGATGACCGACAGCGTATTCACGGCCACATACGGCAGCCCTTCCGCCACATAGAGTGTCGGAATCCAGGCCATCGGCGGTATTCTCTTCTTTTTCATGCCGTAAATATACGCAGAAACTGAGCGCAAAGAAAATTTATTTACTCTGCCGAAGTGCCCCAGTATATGTATATGTGGACGGAGTCCAAATTGCGCAGAAGCCGCGAGCGGTGCAGAAATTTTGCATTTTCGTAGCATCTTGCGGCAGCCGTTTTTGGAGCCTTTTTCTTTTCTCCCTATACCGCAACGGCACTTAATCGCGGGAAACGCTGCCGTTGTGGAAACTTGTAGGTTGTTTGATGAGCTACGAAAAAAATTATATTTGCAGATGGATAAGATACCGTCTAATTAAAAGTAAAAGTCATGCACAGAATGAATATCCTTGTTTGTGCAGCTGCAGCAGCTGTGCTTGTATGCGTTTCCTGCGGATCCCGCTCAGGGAAAAATTCTACGGTCCGGGCCGATGACAGCACTTCGGTGGCTGCTGCTCCCGACACCATTGCTCCGCTCATTCCCGGAGAGGTGCGCCTGAAAAATGATGCCGAAGCCTTCGGAAAGGAGATCCCGTTGAAGGGGGATACGGTCAAACTGGATGAAATATTCCAGGTGGGAGTTTCTACCATGATTCTGAAGGACTCGCTTATGCTGGTCTGCTGCAGGGATCAGCGGCCTTTCAGGCTGTATTCGCTGCCGGAACTGGAGCTGAAGGGTGTGTACGGGATGTTAGGACGGGGTCCCGGGGAATTGATCTCTCCTGAAATATGGCCTTTCCAGGCTCCCGGGTATCTGGCTCTGGCGACAGATGAGTTCAGGGACAATAAAAGTGTATACAAAATCCGTAATGACGGCACTCAGGAACTGCTCAGACTCCGGATGCCTTTGAAGTATATGGAAGGGTTCGACTATACGCGGGGTTTTGCGGCTAAGGATGATGACCATATCGTGTTCACCCATCGTTCGTCTCTTTATTATTACGACGGCAGCGACACTACTGCTGTCCCGGACTCGACTGTCCGCAAGCTCGCCGATCTCCGCCTGGGCAAGTATTCCGCCGGCAGCACGATGAATATCGGTTCTCTCGGAGTGAATTTCCAGTATGAGCGGGCGGTCTGGGCCTACAAATACGCGAAGAGGGTGATGTTCTGCGATTTCGACGGCAATGTCCGCGCGGTGGATTTCCGTTCGTCCGAGGACGGGGAGGCCGAGGGAGTCGGAATGGACAGCAATATCACCCACTACTGGAAACTCTATGCCGGAGACCGCTATGTATGGTTGCTCTACAGCGGGCGTACTCCGATGGATGTGGTTGCGGAGCAGGAAAAGGATATCTACTATATCTACGTGGAGCAGTTCGACTGGAACGGCAATCCGGTGCGCCGCTACCGTCTGGACAACTGGGGCTTCATCTCGGTGGACGAGGACAGCGGCACCCTATATTTCCTGTCAAATGTGAGCGAGTATCCTTTCTTCAAATACACTCTTCTACAGTAAAAACGGGATATGTCCTAACGGGATATTTCCTGATCAATAGCGTTCAATCCGCAGTGGCATTGATTTCCGGGATTCGGTGCCATTGCGGATGGTATTCGTAGCGCCCTTGCGACAGTCGCATCTGGGAGGCCTTTCCTTTTCGCCCTATACCGCAACGGCACTTAATCGCGGGAAATGCTGCCGTTGTGGAAAGAGCAGCCCGTAATAGCCCTCTTGACAGGCACTATTGGACGTGTCGTTATCCCGTCGGCTATCCGCAACGGCACTTAATCGCGGGAAATGCTGTCGTTGTGGAAAGAAGTCAGAAGTGTAACGGCCCCTAATCGGCCTACAGGAGGGGTGACATGCGTACGGACTTGCCGCAACGGCACCGGATTGCCGGAAACGCTGCCGTTGTGGAAAGAAGTCAGAAGTGCAACGGCCTCTAATCGGCCTACAGGTGGGGTGACATGCGTATGGACTTGCCGCAACGGCACCGGATCGCGGGAAACGCTGCCGGTGCGGTAGGGGACAGATTTTGGTTTATCCTTACAAGTAGCGTGCTTGAGATTCGATGCCGTTGCGATGGAGTTAAGTGTGCGGCAGTGGTGGTAGTCCGCACACTCTGTCGGAAATACTATGTTGCTGCAGATTCCGAGTTGATCCATGTAGTGTATTGTCCATGTGAGAATTGCAGGTTTATTTGTAATGTCTTGGTTTATAGTAACTTGCAAAAGAGGGTGCAATTCTCGTGGCATCAAGGGAGTCTGAAAATTGCAGGGTTATTTGTAATGCGTTGGTTTATAGTCGCTTGTGAAAGCGAGTGCAATTTTCACGTCTTTCTGAGCAGTCGAAAAATGCAATGCGTTTTGTAAAGCGCTTATTCTGAGCGGCTTGCAAAAGCGAGCGCAATTCCCACGTCTTTCTGCCGCGTGACTTTCTGGGCGGCCTTGGTCTCAGTACAGTCAGTACAGTCGTGTGAGGCTGGAGCCCCGGAAGTAATGGGCGAGGATGCGGTCAAATGTGCAGCCCCGTGCGCTCATGGCTGCGGCTCCGATCTGGCAGAGTCCGACGCCGTGTCCCCATCCGGCTCCGTGCAGGATGAATCTGACGGGGATAGGGGTCGGATGAATCTCGGAACTCGCATGAGTGTCAACAGCATGGGCTCCGTTCACCGGGCCGCCAACCGGATAGGCCCCGGTCGTGACGGTCTCTGAAATGCCAGGCCCCTGACCATAGACTGTGTCCACAACGAAAGCAGAGCTGTATAGGTGCGACTCTGACAGCCAGCGGCGGATCTCCAGTTCCTTGCCGACTATGACGGTGCGGAGGGTACCGCGGATGAGCAGCTCGATGATGCGTCCGGAGGCTCCGCGCTTCAGCGGCCGGAGTTCCAGCACGTCTCCGAAGTCGATGCCGGAACGGCGGCGCAGCAGGTCGCTCAGTCCGGCCTGAGTGTATTCCACCTTCCAGCGGTAGAAATCGGCGGTCTCCTGGTCGTAGGAGTTCAGGACTGTGGAGAGCAGGCCCGGGTCGGCTGTGTTGCAGAAGGCTTCCGGAGAGGACAATATCCATTCGCGGGCAGTCTGCTCGTCGGAAAGGTCCGGGACATCGGCACTGCTTTCATCTGCCGGCTTGGAGACAATGGCAATGCGTTTATCGGGCTGGCATGTGGTATCTTTCTGAAATTCTGATGTCTCTGAAGCAGTCTTTGCCGTAGTTTCCGATGCAATGCGGCGTGAATGGCGTTCAGCCCGGGTCGCGGCACACGTTGTCGGAACGCTCTCAAGTTGGCTGGCCATGATTCCGGTATCTTCTGCCGGTCCGGAACAGGTCGTACGGGACATTCTGTATCCGGCAGCATTGTCTCTGATGGCCTGCAGGTAGGGAAAATCCTCGTCGGCCCAGCAGGCAGAAAACCGCTCCGACACTCCTCCGCAGCACTTGGAGAAACGGGTGTCGCAGATGCTGCCGTCAGGCCCGTCGGTCAGCACCAGCCCCCGGGTGGCTTCCACGGCCCGACGGATATTGGCGTTGCCGGCCCGCAGCAGTCCCTGGTACCTCTGGCAATGGTCGTCCGCGCAGACATCGAAGAGGGTGTGGTCCTCCCGGTCGTACCAGCGGATGATGCGCCCGGGATCGTTGTCAGAGCATTCTTCAGAACTGTCGGCAACCGAGTCCGGAAGTCCGCCGCTGACAGAGTGCTCCGCGGAATGGCCCTTACATGCGTTGGCTGTTCCATTCGCTGTCTCGCTGTCTCCGCCCCCGAGCGTAGGCCGGGCCAGCAGCCACGACCGCGAGATGACGGCATGGGCCTTGAGAAATTCCTCCGGCGCATCCCCGTTCATTTCCGAGGAAATCACGCTCAGCAGGTAATCCTCCACCGGTACGCTGTTTATGGCCGTGAGCCCTTCCTCCGTGGGCAGGACGGTCAGTCCGCCGGAGAACATCTGGTCCTCCTCCCGCTCCCAGTGGAAGTTGATGCCTATTTTCACCCGGTGCAGAGTAAATGTGCTTTCCGCGGAAGCCGGCCTGAACTCCATTTTCCCGTAGCATTTCCCGTTCCACCGCACCATCCCGTCCTGAAGGGAGAAGACCTGCTCGCCGGAGATATTGTCCCTGTCCCCGGAAAATCCCTCCTGCCCGCGGATGCCGCTGATTGAGAACGGCTGGTTGAACCGCACCCTCAGCTCCGGAGCGGTGAGCAGCCCCACGTCGATGACCGGCTGCCAGGAGGTGTCGACCGTTTCCCGGATTATGCTCTGCAGCACCCCGGCATCGGTCCTGCGGAAATCCTCCTCCACGGGGACGATGAACACTCCACCGAGATCGACCGAAGCGGGACTGATGCGCACGGCCTCTCCTTCCGGAGCGTAGTAGCAGGAAGGGCGGTGTACCTTGCGGGGAATGACGAGGATGCGGAAAACGGTGTCGCCGTCAGTCCGTTCTGTCCAGCAGAGGACGTTGAGCTGCGGTTCGCCGGTCCTTGGACTGACCGGCAGGGAGCGCAGTACCCGGAGAAATGCCGCTTCGGCTGACTCGGCGTCCGGAGCGGTGATGACCGGTAGTCCCGGGATGTAGGCGGACGTCAGGGCAATGGCGGCGGCTCCGGGACGCATGACGGTTTTCGGCCCGAGCAGCCCGAAATGCCTTTCCACCGGCAGGAATCCCTTGCAGCCCATCTGGAAATGGAAGTGGTCCGGGGCGCTGGCTCCGCTCTCCGGGCCGTTGTAGAAGACCGTCATGTCTGGGAATGCCTCAGCGAGGCGGAGCATGTCGGGAAAGCGGTCCGCTATCCGCTGCGGCACATGGTCCACGGCCGGTACGGTAAAGTGCTCGGGGAAAATGGGGAATGGGTTGACCAGGATCTCGTAGCGGCGGCCGTCGCAGCCCTCGAAGGGCAGGGCCTCCTGCTGTTGCGGACGGTTCCCCCGGCACAGGAAGCAGGGCCGGGACGCGATGGAGGCCGCGTCGATGCGGGCCAGCGTGGAGACTGCCCGGGCGGGATTGTACTGCACCCTGACCGGCATACCGCCGATGGTTATTTCCTTGGTCTGTACCTCGCGCAGGTCACGGTATCTCCGCGCTGCTTCCGGCCATCCGGCCAGCTGTCTCTTCAGGAGACTCTGTAGTTCGTTCATCTTTTGTGTTCTTTTAAACTGGTACATTTTCCGACGTGGGACAGACCTGCAGCAGCCATTTCCAGACGGGAAGTATTTCTATGGCCCTGCCGTCGGGGAGGGGGACGGAGCCTTCTTCGTCGCGGGTGACGATCACCATCCTCGAAAGGCTCTCGGCCCGGTCCAGCCGGACAAGTGCATTGACCTCCCTCTCCTTTGTATCGGGGTCGCTGAGCGTGACGCAGGCCTGTACGGCGTATCCGGCTTCCGGTATGTAGAAATCGACTTCGGTATTCTTGTGGTAGAAGTACAGTTTGTCTCCGTAAGTTCTGTACAGGTGGACGGCGCAGAGGTTCTCGAACAGGGGGGCGACAGTGTTGCTGAGGAAAATGCTCAGGAGACCGTTGTCAATGAAGTAATGCTTCTTGACAGTCTCTCTTTCAGTGAATTTGGTAGCATAGTTCTCAATGGACAGGATGATGTATGCGTCTTTGGCGGCTTCGACATACTGAATGACCGATGCCGGGGTCGTGTTGATCCCGGTGCTTTTTATCAGGTTGGCTATCCGGTTGTAGGCTATGGGCTTTCCGATGCTCTCTGCGAGTCTTTTGAACACCATCCGCAGGGCGGTCTCATTGCGGATCCTGCCTCTGACGACTATGTCGTTCAGCAGGATTTTCTCATACAGGTCGTTCAGCCACCGTCTCTTGTTCTTGAAAAGCATGAGCTCAGGGAACCCTCCCCACAGGAGATACTGTGAGAGCATTTCCATGACTTTGAATCTCTCCGAACGGTATTCCCATCCCTGGCTAAGCACGATGCCCTGTGACTCAAGATACTCTGAAAAGGAGTAGGGATATACCGTCCCTTCCGTGTATCTGCCCCCGAGGGTCGTGTGTATGTCCCGGCTGAGCATTTTAGCGTTGCTTCCTGTGATGTATACCTGGTATTTCCGATTGGCAAGTCTTCGGGCGAAATGCTCCCAGCCCTCTATGTTCTGTATCTCGTCGAACAGCAGTATCGGCTTTTGCCCGCCGGTGCTTCTGTATGCCTGTAGTATCGTGTCGAAGTCGCCGGCATCCATTCCTATGAGACGCTCGTCGTCGAAATCGATGTAGATGAATTCTTCCGGGAGACGGCCTTCGGACATCAGCTGCCTTGCCCGTTTGAACAGCATGTAGGACTTGCCGGCCTGCCGCACGCCTATAAGGACGTATCGGCCGCTGCCCTCAAACTCAAACTGCCTGTCATACAGGTCAATGTCTCTGAGAAGTTCCTGTCCCTCGCTTATCAGTATACGGAATGTCTCGATTGTTATTGCCATGTGCGGAGATCTTTACTACCGCAAATATAGTAAATTTATATTGCTGATATATAAAAATGGTCAAATTTTTATACTGTCAATATGAAAATCAGTGCCGGGCACTCGTCTCGAACTCGAGGGTGCCGCCCCGACCAATGTCATCACCGTCGTGGCTATTGTGCAGAGTTGTCTTTTCATGCGGTAAAAATAGTAATTTTGCGGGAACATTAGTATCGGCAAAATTATGGAAAGGGATAATAAGGAAAACAGACCGGACAGGATTGAAGTGCGTGGGGCGAGGGTGCACAATCTGAAGAACATAGACGTGGATGTGCCGCTCGGGAAGATCGTCGGCGTTGCGGGGGTGTCCGGCTCGGGCAAGAGCTCGCTGGCACTTGGGGTGCTGTATGCGGAGGGGTCGCGCCGCTATCTGGAGTCGCTTTCGACCTATACCCGCAGGAGAATGACCCAGGCCGCCCGGGCCAGTGTGGACGAGGTGCTGTACGTCCCGGCGGCTCTGGCGATGCATCAGCGTCCGGCCATACCCGGCATACGAAGTACCTTCGGAACAGGTACGGAACTGCTCAACATGCTGCGTCTGATCTATTCCCGCCTGGCCTCCCACCGCTGTCCCAACGGGCATTACGTCCAGCCTTCGCTGAATGTCGCCGCCGGGATGGAGCTGGTCTGCCCGGAGTGCGGGGCGCATTTCTATGCCCCGGGGGCGGAGGAATTGTCCTTCAACAGCAGCGGGGCCTGCCCGACCTGCGACGGTACCGGGACTGTCCGTACCGTGGATGAATCCACCCTCGTGCCGGACGAGACACTGAGTATCGACCAGGGGGCCGTGGCTCCGTGGAATACCCTGATGTGGTCGCTGATGACCGATGTCTGCCGGGCGATGGGAGTGCGTACCGATGTGCCTTTCAATCAGTTGACTCCGAAAGAAAGGGAAATCGTCTTCCACGGGCCGGCCGAGAAGAAGCATATATTCTACCATTCGAAGAATACCAATCAGGCCGGAGAGCTGGATTTCACCTATTTCAATGCCGTATACACCGTGCAGAACGCATTGTCCAAGGTCAAGGACGAGAAAGGGATGAAGCGGGTGGAGAAGTTCCTGAAGACCGGACCGTGTCCGGACTGCGGAGGCTCGCGTTTCTCCGAGGCTGCCCGCGCTCCGAAGGTCCGGGGGATCTCCATAGACGAGGCCAGCCGTATGAGCCTGCGGGAACTGGTGGAGTGGGTGCGGGGAGTACCGGCTTCCCTACCGGAGGAGATGCGTCCGATGGCGGAGCGGATCTGCGAGTCTTTCCTCGACGCTTCGGTGCGTCTGCTGGATTTAGGTGTGGGCTATCTGAGCCTTGACCGCGCGGCCTCCACCCTGTCTACGGGGGAACGGCAGCGGATGCAGCTGGCCCGGGCGGTGCGCAACCGTACCACCGGGGTGCTCTACGTTCTGGACGAGCCTTCCATCGGTCTGCATCCGGCCAACATCGTGGGACTGGCCGGGGTGATGCGGGACCTGATAGCGGACGGCAATTCCATTGTGCTGGTTGACCACGACATACAGATACTTTCCGAGTCGGACTGGCTGATAGAGATGGGCCCCGGGGCCGGTTCTTCGGGCGGACGGGTGATAGCCGAGGGAACGCTGGAGGATGTGGTGCGGAATAGTGCTTCGAAGATAGGCCCGTTCCTGAGCGGGGCTGCTGTGGTGAATGTCAGGAATCGTACACTCGGGACAGAATTGTTCGCCAATGGCTGCATTCACCTGTCCACAGGTCCTGTGCATACCGTAAAGCCGCTGGAGGTGGATATCCCAAAGGGCCGGCTGACCGTGGTGACGGGAGTCTCCGGCTCGGGCAAGACGACGCTTGTGCTGGAGAGTCTGGTGCCGGGCCTGCAGGCCATGGTCTCCGGGGGCAAGATGCCGGACCACGTGCGGGAGATCCGCGCCGAAGGCATCCGTCACGCCAAGCTGATAGACGCTTCGCCTATCGGAATCAATATCCGTTCGACAGTAGCCACATACGCCGATGTCCACGATGAGCTGCGGAAAGTCTATGCCCGGACTCCGGATGCAAAGGCCGGGGGCTGGAAGAACGGGGATTTTTCCTACAATACGGGACGGCTGCGCTGTCCGACCTGCGACGGTACGGGCGTGATAAGCCTTGATGTGCAGTTTCTGCCGGATGTGGACATACCCTGTCCGGACTGCAGGGGCTCGCGGTATTCCAGAGCGGCGTACAGGATCCGCCGGGAGAACAGCGAGGGAACGTACCATTCTCTGCCGGAGCTGATGGCCATGGATGTGGACGATGCGATGGTGGCCTGCGGAGACCTGCGGACCGTGCGCCAGAGACTGCAGGTGCTCCACGACCTCGGACTCGGCTATCTTACTCTCGGCGAGCAGACTCCCGGACTTTCCGGCGGTGAGGCCCAGCGTCTCAAGCTGGCCAGCGAGATGGGCCGCGGTCAGGACGATTCGGTATTCGTGTTCGACGAGCCGACCATCGGCCTGCATCCGGCCGACGTACGGACCCTCCTGCAGGTATTCCAGCGGCTGATAGACCGCGGCGCGACCGTCATCGTCATCGAGCACGACCTGGATGTCATCCGCTCGGCCGACTACATCATCGACATGGGGCCCGGCGGAGGCGAGGACGGCGGCCGCATCGTCGCCACCGGCACTCCCGAAGACATCCGCCGCTGCCCTGAAAGCGTCACCGGCCGCTTCATCTGAAAGGGATTTGTAGAATCTGTTTAGGGATTTGGATATGGAATTGAGTGATAAGATTGTAATTTACCGTACCTCTGACGGGCAGACCTCTGTAAGTGTCAGAATGGATGGAGATACTGTGTGGCTTTCGCAAGCGCAGATGGCGGAACTGTTTCAGAAGGATAGGACTGTTATCGGGCGTCATATCAGTAATATATACAAGGAGCATGAGTTGGAGCGGGAAACCACATGTGCAAATTTTGCACATATGGGTAAGGAGGCTGACCAGACCTACCAGACAACTCTTTACAATTTAGATGTTGTTATTTCCGTCGGCTATCGTGTAAAAAGCCAACGGGGTACGCAATTTCGAATTTGGGCCAATAAGGTACTGAAAGATTATCTGGTTAAGGGCTATGCTGTAAATAAGGCCTTGACCGAACAGCGATATTCAGAATTGAAGCAATTGGTGGCAGTCCTGGAGCGGACGGCACGAAGCGCATAGCTGACAACACTCTTGTCGCTCTTACGCTGATGATCGCTGAAAGCCGGACAGAAGAGAAGGATACGATGGTAAAGGTGCTTGTAAACCTGATAAATAGGAACAATTATAAATAATCTATGGAAATAATTGATAGAAACAATGGATACGCGCTGCTGCGGATAGGCCCGGAGCGCGGAATGTACGGAAGCGAGGCTGCCGGACGAAGGCTGCTGGAGGAGGCGGTCAGGACCGGGGCGGCGATGGCGTACAGCGGCTACTGGCTCGTGACGCCTGACGGAGGGCGGAAGGATGTCCCCGTCAATGACTGCCAGCTCGGAAGTGTCCGGGAGGATTTCGACTTCGGAGCTCTGGTGGCGGTCAATGAGAGTCTGATGCGGCAGTGGGAGGCGGAAGTGAAATGCTCTCCGGTGCGGCCTGCTGGCGGTTCGGGGCATGATATGACGGCTGAGTCTGGAAATCCCGCCATGCCGTCCGCGTTGTCTTTGCGATACGGTCAGTGGTATTCGCTGCGGCTTTTCCTCTCACGGCATGGCGAGCTGCTGCATCTGCCGGAGCTGTTGTACGGTGTGGACGAGGTCGATACCAGGGCCTCGGGACAGAAACAGTTCGACTATGTGGATCCCCGCAACCGGGAGGCCCAGATAGAAATGGAGGCGATTTTCACGGATCATCTCAGAAAAATAGGGGCGTGGCTGCCGCCGAGGACCCGGACAGTTGCGGATGATGGGGATGCAGTGACGGAGAAAACTGTCGCTTCCAGTACTGGCTGCTCAGACAGCGTCTCTGTCATCATTCCGGTGCTCAACCGTGCCGCCACGATTGGGGACGCGCTCCGCTCGGCTCTCTCGCAGCGGACGGATTTCCCCTTCAATGTACTCGTGGTAGACAACCGCTCCACTGACGGCACTTCCGAGCGGATAGAGGCCGTGGCCTCGGAGGATAGCCGTGTGGTTCACATTATTCCTGGGCCTGACAGCGCTTTGGGTATCGGTGGCTGCTGGAATTTAGGAATCAATCACCCGCTCTGCGGACGTTATGCGGTGCAGCTGGACAGCGACGACATGTACAGCGGACCGGACACCCTGCAGCGGATTGTGGACGTGTTCCGCCGGGAGCGGTGCGCCATGGTTATCGGCAGCTATGCGATGACCGATTTCGACCTGCGCCCGATTCCGCCCGGAATCATTGACCACCGCGAGTGGACCGACTCCAACGGCCATAACAACGCCCTGCGAATCAACGGTCTGGGAGCACCTCGGGCTTTTCACGTGCAGACCCTGCGCTCGGTCGGAGGCTTCGAGAACGTCTCCTATGGTGAGGACTATGGCGTGGCTCTCCGTCTGACCCGCGAGTACCGCCTCTGCCGCATCTACGAGCCTCTGTACAACTGCCGTCGCTGGTCCGGCAACTCCGACGCCGCCCTCGACATCACCCGGCTCAACGCCCACAACGCCTACAAGGACTCCCTCCGTACCCGCGAGATTCTCGCCCGCCGGCAACTTTGCCGACTTGGTGAATGAAAATCGTCCAACTTGGCGAATGAATATTCTTTAAATTCTTTTATTTCAATTATTGACATTATATTTGCCAGAGATTAAATATAATGTAATGAAAGGTGTATCTACATACCGGAAGCGAATCGCTGATAGGCTCCTTTCCGAACAGTTGGAAGCCTCAGGAGCTGTACTTGTCCAGGGTCCTAAATGGTGCGGTAAGACCACTACCGCTGAGCAGATAGCCGGTAGTATCATCTATATGGATGAACCGAAAAACCGTATGGCTAATATGATTCTGGCTGAGACAGACCCGCAGGTGTTGCTTCAAGGAGCCGTTCCGAGGGTAATCGACGAGTGGCAGTTGGCTCCGTCGTTGTGGGATACTGTCAGATTCGAGGTAAGTCATAGAAGGGTTCCCGGCCAGTTTATTCTGACCGGTTCCGCAGTGCCTCCTGATTTGTCAGGGCAGACGCATTCGGGTATAGGAAGGATAGCGAGGCTGACAATGCGGACAATGAGCCTGTGGGAATCCGGGGAGTCGAACGGGAGCGTGAGTCTTGCGTCAATGTTTTCCGGGGAACCGGTTTCGGCTGCTTCTTCCGGAACGCCGCTGGAGATGCTTGCTTATCAGATATGCAGGGGCGGATGGCCTGGTTCTCTCGGCCTTTCGCCCAAGGCGGCTTTGAGGCAGGCTTCCAACTATGTGGATGCAGTGGCGGAAAGCGATATTTCCAGAGTGGACGGTGTCAGCCGCGATGCTGATTTTGCCCGCAGACTGATGCGTTCATATGCCAGACATCAGGGCGGACAAATCCCCATAAGGACTATCTATGAGGATTTGCTCAGCAACCAATCGGGAAGTATGAGTGAGGATACTATTGCCTCTTACATCATGGCTCTCAAAAAGATATTTGTGATAGAAGATCTTCAGGCATGGAATCCCAACCTGAGATCGAAAACGGCAATCCGTACTTCGGATACCAGGTTTTTTTCAGACCCGTCAATAGCTGCGGCATCTTTAGGCGTAGGTCCGGACGATTTGCTTTCCGACCTCAATACTTTGGGGCTGTTGTTCGAGACGATGGCAGTTCGTGACCTTCGTGTCTATGCGGATGCGCTTGACGGCAGGCTGTATCACTATCGGGACAAGACCGGACTCGAATGCGATGCTGTCATACATTTGCGGAATGGCCGCTACGGGATGATTGAGATCAAGCTCGGAGGGGACACTTTGATAGAGTCAGGAGCCAGAAATCTGCTTAAACTTGCAGGCAAAATAGATACCGGCAGAATGAGTACGCCGTCTTTTCTCATGGTGCTCACAGGTACCGGTCAGTATGCATACCGCCGCAGTGACAATGTCTGCGTTGTGCCTATAAACTGCCTGAAGGACTGAAAAATACAAATCCTTCTGTAAGTGTCTTATTATTAGGTATATATAAAACGATGCGCATTTTTCGAGTGTTTCTGAGGTGCTGAAAAATGCATAGCATTTTGTAATAGTTTGATTCATAGATGCTTGAAAAATACCGTGCAATTCTCGGACATCCGGGACAGTGCGAGAATTGCAATGTTTTTTGTAAATTCTTGATTATTAGGTGGGTATGAAATGAGGCGCATTTTTCGAACCTTCAGAACGCAGCGAGAAATGCAGGCCATTTCGCAACGTGCTAGTTTACAGCTTTGTGCAAAGCACCCTGCATTTTTCACCATCAAGCAGCCCGATGAGTGCGGCTCAAATTCCCAAGCAGATTTGCCACTTCTGTAAAATTTTAACAGTCAGCTTGTTGCAACTATGCAAAGGTTCGCTATCTTTGTGGGTGTATGAAATACTGGCACGCGTATACGAGGGGGTTGGAGAAAGGATTGATTTTCCGGAGCAGGGAGGATTTCGTTTACGGAATGAACGGAGTGCCTGTCTGTGCGCGGTTGTGCGGCGTGGATATTCTGGCTTTCACCTTGATGACCAATCATGTACATTTTGTAATCACCGGTAAGGAGGACACTTGTCTCGGTTTTATGAGAGCCTATAGGCGCAGGCTGTCCAAGTTGGCTGATATGGGAGGGAGCAATGCCGTGGGCATTAAGGAGATACCGGATAAAGAGGCTTTCATGAGGACTGTCGCCTATGTGCTGCGCAATTCCCTTTCCTCGGAGCCGGAAGTGCTGCCGCTCTTTTATGAATGGGGCTCTGGCTCATGCTATTTCAGGAAGGACAGTCTGCTGCTGCCTACGGAATACCGGAGGGTATCGGACTTCGGATACAGGGCGATAAGGAAGATGCTGCACTCCAACCTGGCACTTCCAGATGACTATCGGCTGACTCCGGAGGGGACAATCTGTCCAGCCAATTATGTCAACCGTAAAAAGGTGGAGGAGATTTTCGGCTCCCCGGCCCGTCTGATGCTCTATCTGTCACGGAATATGAAGATGGAGATGTCTCTTTCCGAAGGCGTTCTGGGGACGGTACCCTACGCGGACGGAGAATTGCTTGGCTCCGTAAGGGAGATATGCCTTCGGGAATTCGGCGCATCGGATGCCGGGACTTTGGGCGTGGAACAAAGATGCCGCCTGGCCGAGTATCTCAGAAAACAGTTCGGTTGCAGCATCAAGCAGATGGCGCGGCTCTCCGGCCTGAGTACAGAACTGCTTAAAAAGATTTACGGCAAGTAGTGAAAAATGCAGGGTCTTTTGTAAACTTTTGATTATCAGGAATATGTAAAACGGCGTGCAATTTCCAGATGCTTCTGATATGCTGAAAATTGCAGTCTATTTTATAATGTGTTGATTCATAGGTGTTTGAAAAATGTCGTGCAATTCTCAGGCATCCGGAACAGTGTGGAAAATGCAGAAACTTTTGTAAGCGCTTGATTATTAAATGAGTATAAAATGACGTGCATTTTCCGAGCCTTCAGAACATATCGAAAAATGCGGGCCTTTTCAGAATGGCGTGATTATCAGACATCTAAAAAACAGCGTGCATTCCCCGCTGCACGTCATGAGCGTATAGGAAATGCACGCACATTTTAATAAGTCGTAAACTTTAGAATCCTTTAAGCGCGAACCGGCATGTTACCGAGTAGGTGTACTTGATGGTGCGGAATGCGTCCGAGGCCGGTGCGGCTGCGGCCACTGCGTCCCCGAAGGCTCCGTCCATGCGCATCTTGCTGTTCTGTACCACCGTATAATGGTCGATACCTCCTCCGTGCTCCACTATGGTCAGTACCGACCCTAATTTCTCACCGAGAGCTTCGGCCATATATTCGGCTTTCCTCTTGGCGGCTAGCACGGCGTCCTTCTTGCCCTGCTCCTGATACTTCAGGATGTCCTTGTGGCTCATCTCACCGATGCGCATTGAGCTGATTCCCTTGGTGTCGATGACGGAGATGATGCTGTCTATCATGGTGAAGTCGTGCAGGGTGATGTCCAGGTTCTTGCCGATGAGGAAGTCCATTCCCCGCTCCCTCCAGTAGTCGCCCACCTCCTGAGTCCGGATGTCATTGTCACTGATACCGATAGAGTGCAGGGCATCCCTCATCTGCGACTCGATGGTCTCGATACGGACTTTGGTCTTGTAGTCCTCCGGCTTGGACACTCCGTCGAACTCCTCCTCGAAATACTCTTTGATACCGATGACGAAATGTATCTCGTCAGGGACTATCTCCACCTCGGAGGTGCCTGTGACCTCGATGTAACGGAATTTCTCAGGATAAGGCGCGTCCTGGGCCATGAGCGCGGCAGAGGACATGATGACTGCCGCTGCAGCTGCCGTGAAGAAAGAAAAAGCTTTCATATCTTAGATTATTAGTGTTCCTTGATATGAAAGCTGTCAATTACCGTGCCATTCGTGGCACTGGATTACGGATGCAGTCCTTTCGGCTCCTCAAGCTTGAACCGGACCCGCCAGCGGCCGTCGGCGTAGTCGTGGGAGATGATTCTGAACCGGCCTATCTCCGATGTGTTTGCCACATGGGCACCGATGCAGGCGCAGGCGTCGTAGTCTCCGATGCGCACAATGCGCAGGGTGTCCGAGACATTTTCCGGCAGTTTGCTCAGATCCACTATCGCGCCTGCCTCGGTTAAGGGAATGAACTCCACGCTTACCGGCAGACCGGCGGCAATGACCTCGTTGACCTTGTCCTCGATTGCCTGCACCTGCTCCGGAGTCGGGCATTCGGAGAGCAGGTAGTCGCACTTGCTCTTCTTGCGCTCTATATGGGCGTTGCGCGAACGGGGACAGCCGAACATCCTCACCATAGTCTGGTTGAGGATATGCTCGGCTGTGTGCATTGGAGGATATTCCTCCTTATTGTGGGCATTCAGTTGTATTTCATCCATGGTCTCAGATGGTTTACAGAACGGTGACCGCTGTGCCGCTGACAGCTACCATGAGCATGGATCCGCCTACGGTCTCGTAGTCGATATCCACACCGATAATGGCATTGGCACGCATACTCATGGCTCTGTCTGCCATCTCCTGGATGGCCTCGTTCTTGGCCTTTTCTATGACCTCCTCGTAGGCGCCGGAACGGCCTCCGACGATATCGCGTATTCCGGCGAATATATCCCTGAAAACATTGGCTCCCATGATGCATGTTCCGGTGACTATGCCGTGGTATGCGGTAATCTGTTTGTCCTGCAGGGTGTTGGTTGTTGTGATAATCATTGCTGTACCGTTATTTTGAAGTGAAATTTCTTATGATGTTGAGGATGACCTCAGTGGCCTTTTCCATGCTCTGGACAGGTACGTATTCGTATTTCCCGTGGAAATTGAGACCGCCGGCGAAAATGTTGGGGCAAGGCAGGCCCATGAACGACAGACGGGCGCCGTCAGTACCGCCTCTGATAGGTCTGATATTGGGTTTGACACCGGCGTCCTCCATGGCCTTTACGGCCTTTTCTATGATATGGTAGTGAGGCTCGACCTGTTTCTTCATGTTGTAGTACTGGTCTTTGATCTCAAGAGTGATGACGCCATCGCCGTATTTGGCATTGATGAAGTCCGCGCACTGCCGGAGCATCATCTTCTTGCGCTCGAAGAGCTCGAAGTCATGGTCGCGTATGATGTACTGAATGTCGGCCTCTTCCACTACACCGGTGAATTTGGTGATGTGTATGAAGCCCTCGTATCCTTCGGTATACTCAGGTCTCTGCCATGCCGGGAGCATGTCGTTGAACTCAGTGCCGATGAGGATTGCGTTGAGCATCTTGTCTTTAGCATAGCCCGGATGGATGTTCCGGCCCTGGATGTGTACCTTTGCGCCGGCAGCGTTGAAATTCTCGTACTCCAACTCTCCGATGGCGCCTCCGTCCATGGTGTAGGCGTACTGCGCCCCGAATCTGGCCACATCGAAGCGGTCTACTCCGCGGCCTATCTCCTCGTCGGGAGTAAAGCCGATCTTGATCTCTCCGTGCCTGAAGTCGGGATGTTCCATGATGTATTCCGCAGCGGACATGATTTCGGCCACTCCGGCCTTGTCATCGGCTCCGAGAAGGGTGGTTCCATCGGTTGTGATGATGGTCTGGCCGATGTAGTCTTTCAACTCGGGGAACTCTTCCGGATTCAGCTCTATGCCCTTGGCCTCGTTGAGGATGATAGTGCGGCCGTCGTAGTTCTCCACTATGCGTGGCCTGATGCCGCTGCCGGGAGCGTCCGGGGACGTGTCCACGTGTGAGATGAAGCCGACGGCGGGTATATCCTTGTCTATGTTGGACGGTATGGTGGCCATAAGATAACCGTTCTTGTCCACTTCCACCTGTTCCACGCCCATGTCCTGAAGCTCTTTACGGAGCTGTTCGAGCAGGGCGAACTGTTTGTTGGTACTGGGCTGGCTCTGGGAGTCCGGATTGGAAGCAGTGTCGAAAGCCACGTACCTTAGAAATCTGTCAATAATCTTTTCCATATCAATTTGGTTTTAGTTTATATCAAAATCATGCTGACGGCCATGACTGCCATGCCGGCTATGACGCCGATGATGGACAGGTGGTGATGGCCGAATCTCTCAGCGGACGGAAGGAGCTCGTCCAGTGCGATGTAGGTCATGATACCGGCTACGGCGGCGAGGACCACTCCGTTCAGGGACTCATTGAAGATGCTGGAGAGCAGCAGGTATCCGATGATTCCCCCTACCGGCTCGGCGAGACCTGAGAGGAAGGCATTGCCTACGGCCTTCCCCTTCCTGCGGGTGGCATAGTAGATGGGTATGGCTACCATTATGCCCTCGGGGATGTTGTGTATGGCCACTGCAAAGGCGATGGACAGGCCTGTCTGGGGATTGTCCATCGCGCTTACGAATGTGGCCATGCCTTCCGGGAAATTGTGTATCGCAATGGCTATCACTGAGAAAAGTCCCAACCGCATGAGTCCGGACGTGTCGCAGTCCCGGAGCTTTCCGTCCTGGGAGGGCGCCGTGCTGTACTCGTGTGGGTTCTCCTGTGAGGGTATCACGTTGTCTATGACGGCGATCAGTCCTATCCCGGCGAAAAATGCGAGTACGGTGTACAGCAGCCCCGTTTTCTCCCCGAAGGCGGAACCGAGACTCATGTTGGCTTCTGCGAAAAGCTCCGTCAGGGAGATGAACAGCATCACTCCTGCCGAGAACCCGAGTGCGAAGGAGAGGGTCCTGGTGCTGAACTTCTTGGTGAAGAGCACTATCACGCCTCCAATTCCGGTGGACAGTCCCGCAATTAGGGTCAGGAGCAATGCAAATGGGAAATTACTGTCGCTCAGCATTGTTATTATTCCTTAGCTGCATCGGTTTTCCGGCACGCCCATATCATGTAGGCGATAAGCAGGATATATGCGCCCAAGGCAATCCACACTGCGGGCGTGGACGACTGCCACTCGCGGTTGACCAAGTTGACATCGGCGAAACGCATAATGGCGGAGACAACACCCATGAGGGCGCCTCCTGCGATGAATCCGGATGCCACGAGAGTGCCTTTCTCCTTACGGGCCTCGTTGACGGCCTTGTCCTTGCTTCTCGAGCCTACGTACCATGCGACGGCGCCTCCGATCATCAGAGGGATGTTGAGCTCTATGGGAATAAACATGCCAAGGGCAAACGGCAGGGCGGGCACTTTGAACAGAGTAAGTACTATGGCGATGGCCGCTCCGATGCCGTACATAATCCAGGGTGCGCTGCCGCCCAGCATAAGAGGCTCGATGACGGCGGCCATGGCATTGGCCTGGGGAGCTACGAGGGCTCCTTCACCGGTGAATCCGAAGGTGTCGTTGAGCACCATCATGACTCCGGCTACGGTAGCAGCGGCGACTAAGGTGCCGAGGAACTTCCAGCCCTCTTGCTTACGTGGCGTAGTGCCTATCCAGTAACCTATCTTGAGATCGGTGATGAATCCTCCTGCCATCGACAGGGCCGTGCAGACCACGCCGCCGATGATGAGGGCTGCAGCCATGCCGGAAGTGCCCTTGAGGCCGGCTGCCACGAGGATGATGGACGCGAGAATGAGGGTCATCAGGGTCATGCCGCTGACAGGGTTGGAGCCTACGATGGCAATGGCGTTGGCAGCCACTGTGGTGAACAGGAATGCGATGACCGCGACTACAAGCAAGGCGATGACCGCGTGCCAGAGGTTGTCCAGTACGCCGAAGTAGAAAAATACGAACATCAGCGCGAGGGTTATCAGCAGACCGATGATGATAATCTTCATCGACAGGTCACGCTGGGTGCGTATTTCCTGGCTGTCTGAGCCGCCCTTTTTGCCGCGGAACTCTTTTCCGGCCAGTCCGAGAGCGGATTTGATGATGCCTGCAGACTTGATGATGCCGATGATTCCGGCGGTGGCGATGCCTCCTATGCCGATGTGGCGGGCGTAGTTGGTGAATATCTCCTCAGGCGACATGGAGCCGACGGTGGCTGTCAGGCCGGATCTCATCAGGTCCACAACGCTGTCCCCGAAGATGAGATTCATCAGCGGGATGATGATGAACCACACTAAGAACGAGCCGCAGCATATTATAAATGAATACTTCAGTCCGATGATATATCCAAGTCCGAGCACAGCCGCTCCCACATTGACCTTGAAGAGGAGCTTGGCGTTGGTGGCCACCTGCTCGCCCCAGGGCAGCACCCTTGACGTGAACACCTCGGACCACCATCCGAAGGTGGAGACGATGAAGTCGTAGAGACCTCCGACCAGACCGCTTATCAGCAGTGTCTTAGCGCCCTTGCCTCCCGACTCGCCGCTGACTATCACCTGCGTGGTGGCCGTGGCCTCCGGGAACGGGTATTTGCCGTGCTGCTCCTTTACGAAGTATTTTCTGAACGGAATCAGCAGCAGGATGCCCAGTACGCCTCCGATGAGCGAGCTGAGGAATATCTTGGAGAAGTCCACTGTCAGTTCCGGATATTTGTCCTGCAGGATATACAGGGCGGGTAGGGTGAATATGGCACCGGCGACGATTACACCGGAACAGGCTCCGATGGACTGGATGATGACATTCTCACCGAGGGCGTTCTTGCGCTTGAACGCGCTGGAAAGTCCTACCGCTATTATAGATATAGGTATAGCGGCTTCAAATACCTGTCCCACCTTCAGGCCGAGGAAGGCGGCGGCAGCGGAGAATATGATGGTCATCACCAGACCTACAGTGACCGACCATACGGTGACTTCCGGATATACTTTGTCCGGTCTGAGGAGAGGCTGGTACTGCTCTCCCGGCTTCAGCTCCCGGAACGCGTTCTCGGGAAGGGATAATTTCTTTTTATCTTCAGACATAGGTGTTGTATTAAAATCCGTGTAAAGATAAAAAGAAAATGTCACTTAGATGAAAGAAAGAAGTGGCAAGTACCCGGAAAATTGTTCTTTTCACAGAGGATTTCGGATGCTTGCCACAGTTGTTCAAGTAAGTTTACTCGTATTCGAATAAAGCGAAACCGTCAAGAGGTATATTGACAATATTGTCAACCACCGCACCGAAATCTCCGTATTCCGCTTCTGCAATCTTTCCGATATATGAATCGTCACGGGTTATGTATGCGACAATATGCATGTTGGCTCTGTTCTCTATTTTTGAAGGTATCGGTATCTGCAGCCGGATGTCTTTTACGCTTCCTGAAGTAAGTGGTATTTCATCCCCGAATGTCTCAGAATGGAAAGCTTCTCTTACTATGTTGTTATGTACATAGTTGTCTCCTGCATTCTTTTGAGGATAGACCATGCCGTCCTCCAAGAGAAATACGGACAGTCGGTATGTGCCTGATTCTTTCGCAGCAATGCTGAGTTCGGCCACGGCTTCATTCCCGTCCAAATAGAATCTTCCTCCAATGGAAGTGCGGCTTGGAGCAATGGAGACGGCTTCATCGCTCAGTCCGATGAGGGCATCGACAGTGGTCTGGTAATTCGAGTTGAGCGAAAGGACTGCGTTGCCATTGAATATTGACGTTGGATAGCCAATCAAGTCGTAATGGTAAAAATGATCCTCCATCTTCCCGTAAGCCAATGCCTCTTCTGAGTCGGAGCCGTGCATTACCATGGGAACTATTCTGTCAGGACTGGATGACATCGCATCATGTATGGCTCCGGCCATCAGGTAGCAATATTTACACCATGTGGCTGTGAATTCCAATACGGAAGATCTTCTGTAGAAATCTTTAGTGTAGTCAGCGACCAAGTTGCCCATTTGGGCCACCTTCACTATGGATTCCTGTTCTCCGGCACTGACTTTTACATCGGCATACCGAACATCGCCGGAGTTGGGCTCGACAGACAGTGTTACGTTCCATTGTTTGTAGTCGGAGAAGGTCTTGCCGTCTTCCAGCAGGATGGAGTCTGTTATTTCAGAACTTTCGAGCTGTATCCAGTCTGCGTCAGAAGTAACTTTGAACTCGGCACTGGACATAACTTCGAAAGATATTGTCTTCTCATCTATATCCGCATACTGTCTTCCGGCATTGACTACGATACTGTCGTTGCCTTTCTGGATGACATAGTATTCGTATGATGTTTCTTCATACACGATTTCGAACCGGCCGACTCTTTCCAATATCCCGTCATTGGTCTTCA
>DVHR01000062.1 GCA_018711925.1 Candidatus Coprenecus pullicola | reverse complement strand
AGAGGGCAAGGACTACACTCTGGAGACACTTGTGCAACGTGTGGAGAATCCCGTAAGGCAGATGAACTTCGGGGAGTATCTCGACTATTTCATCCAGCAGTTAAAGGAAGAGAACAGGCTCGGTTATGCGGAAAGTTTCAAGGGACTGAAATCATCTATCATTCTCTATTGTGACAATCTTGACTTCCCATTCTCTGACATTGACCAGCAATGGCTGAAAGGGTACGAAATGTTCCTAATCCGCTCCGGCAAGAAAGAGAACACTGTCGGCATACGGTTCCGTTCTCTCCGTGTACTGTACAATAGGGCTGTCTCTGAAAAACTTGTCAAACGGGAATACTATCCCTTTGATGATTTCAAGGTGAGCAGATTTCACGAACAGACCATGAAACGGGCAATATCCAAGGAGGACATAAAGCGGATAATGAGTCTCGACCTGTGCACAGTCACCACCTATCATAGTCCGTATCTCTCATTGGGCAGAGATTTGTTCCTGTTCAGCTATCTCTCATGCGGAATCAACCTCACCGACATGGCAAGGCTCCGATACTGTGATGTATTCGAGGGGCGTCTGTCCTATCACAGGCAGAAAACAGGCAGGCTCATATCATTCCAGTTACAGCCAATGGCACTTGAAATCATAGAGAAGTACCGCAAGCCGGAAGCAACTTCCAATGATTATGTATTTCCAATCCTCGACAGAAAGGTTCACAAGACCACAGTCCTCAAACGTTCCTGAGTAAGCACTGCAATCATCAGTGAATCCCTCGGCCACAGCTCGGAGAGAGTCACCCAAATCTACCTTGACAGTTTCGAGAACAGCCAGATAGACGAGGCGATGAAGAACTTGCTGTAAAACAAGAAAGGACAGGCGATGATTGAACCTGTCCTTTTCTGTAAATGTCAGCCGACTGATTAGGCTTTGTGAGTCTTCCGCTCTTTTCTGTCCTGTCTTGCAAAATAAAGTGAGCCGACCACGGCTATGAGCAGGATAAAACTGCAAACGATTATTGTATTCATTTCTCACTTGTTTTATCTCTTGAGAGCCATAAGCCCATCAAGAGGGTTGCTACTACTGTTATTGCCACTATGATATATGTCCACACATTCTGCATGTCGCTGAATATGGATGTCAGCAAAATGGCGGTTACCATATATTTTGCTATGTCTAAAAGCCAATCTCCAAACTTCTTCCTCATAACGGAACAAAGATACAGAAATTATTCCAAACACAATGCATCCATTAGAAATCATCTAAACACACCTCATCATGAACACTCAACCATTTACACCCCATCAACGCATCACCCTCAAAGGCATGGACACTGAGCGGCTCATTCAACTCATCAGAGATGCAGCAGAGAACTTCCCCGACACATCCCTCATCGTCACACCACGCATAGACCAGTCCGGACAGACATCTCCGATTACTCCCCAGACCCTACAATGACAAGGGGAATCAACTGGCTCCAGTCCCATCATTACAGGCATCTTGAATACGCACAGGAAACGAGAAACTACATCAGATACAGCAACGGCAGGCCTCAGGACAGCCATGTGCTCGTCATCATATCGAAGAAAGAAGCCGACGGGACTTACATTGTAAACAACGTGGTGCGCTGTGAGTACAAGAGTGCTGTCGAATACGAGTATGAATAGATAAACTCTCTGCATCAAGTACTTTATTTGAAACCATTTCATGCAATGATGGCCCGGATGGACAACCGTTCGGGCCATCGTTTTATATATGGAAAGGTGATTTGTGAGAGTATAGAGGAGTACGGTAGGAGAAATTTTATAACTTGCGTAAAATTAGCTTGTGGTTAATATATGAACAGGTTTATGTCTGTCGTCATCAGCCTGGCAATGCTGCTGGGAGCCGCCGCGAAAGTCTGTGCGCAGACGGATTCCGCGCAAGTGGCGGCCAAGCAGTACCGGGAGGACATCGAGGCCGTGCTCAACAGGATGGTGGAGGCAGGAGCTGTCAGCGCTCAGGCACGGGACTCGGTCATAGCTGTTATCAACTCGGCCCGAAGCGGAAGCAGTCAGGAGCAGGCCGCATGGCTGGGAGACATCCGTAAGGAATGGGTTGACAGACTAAGCGTCATCAACAAACAGACAGAATCTCTGATGGATTTGCCCGCCCATGAGCCGGTACAGCCCTGGACGTCAATGCTGCCGCGTACTCTTCCAGCAAGACCAGATATCGATGATAAAGGAGAGTGGAGCGTGAGCAGGCCGCTGACCGTCTACGAGATACTGGAACGCAACAGGCAGCTGATACTCACCCGGATGATACAGGAGAACCCGACTCCCGAATTTCTGAAAGACATTCAGGACAACCATCCCCTATGGGGGGCAATACTGATGAATCTTCTCGGTCTGCTCAACATCGGAGGCCCCTTTGGCAATATGGACATGCTGGTGACACCGGTCAGTGTAGGCGGACGCCCTATGTTCGACGACATGATCTTTCTGGATCCCAATTTCGACCCGAGGGTATATCAGCCGTCCTTGCCGGTGCCGCAGTACGATCCGCTGAATCCGAGCCAGCCGTACAAAGCCTCCATACGCAAGAAAGGGACCTCCTCTGAAAAAGGAGGCAATGCATCCGGCCCGCCTCCAGTGCAGCAGTCAAAGTATGTAATCCCATAGGAAAAATAAATTGTGGCACGCAGTTTGCATGTTCTCATAGTGATAGTTTTTTCATAGGTTAAGTTTAGGTTAATAAGGAAAAAGCCCTGCGGTTCTGTGTCGCGGGGCTTTTTTCTTACATTACCTTCCGGCTGAGCCATTGTCTCAGAGGCTCGTCATACACTTTCAGCACTACCCACGCCAATAAGACACTTCCGATAAATACCGCCACAGCCCACGGCCAGGCCTGAGAGAAAGGCACCCCCCGGAACGTATAGGCATAGAATAGGTACATGAACGGATAGTGGATGATGTACACCGGATAGGATATGTCACCGAGAAACTTGCACAGCCGCTTCGGGAAGCCGTCCGATATATGGCCGGATGCACCCATATACACCAGCAGCGGGAATATCAGAATCGTGCATACGGCCTCATACAGTCCGTTGAGCCACATGGCGTCCTCCCCGCCTATCCTTGGCACCACCAACAGGACAATTACAGCCGCCGAGCATATCCAGAATGCCCCGCGCACTTTCCACGGCCGGAAATTGCGGGACATCAGCAGTCCCATGGAGAAGGCGAACATCAGTCTCAGAAAACCGCCGGGCAGATTCCAGTCCGCCAACGACCAGCCCACGCCCAGATGCCAGAAACCGGACATGCCGCTTAGGGCATAGGCGGCAAGGCCCATGCCGGAAAGAACAGTCACCGCAGCCAGCCACTTCGTAGACAGACGGCGCAGGACGAGAGCATAAAGTATGTTTCCGACATACTCGAAGAACAGCGACCAGCTCGGGCCGTTGAGCGGATACATCTCATTGTTTCCGCGCACATCATACGGAGCACCGGGATAAGCCGGTATCAGGAACATTCCTGATAACATCGCCAGCATTACCATGGAAAACGGCACTGGAGTACCGTCCCAGCGCACCGAGCCTTGTATCAAATATGTAACGGCACCGAGGACAGCCCCCAGCACCACCATAGGATGCAGACGTATCAGCCTGCGCTTGAGAAAATCCCTCACCCTCATACCTCGGCCGGTACGGATTGTCCCGTCACTGCCTTTCATTATCCGGCCCTTCCATCTGTCATCATAGGCATATCCTACGACAAACCCCGAAAGGATAAAGAAAAAGTCCACGGCCAGATAACCGTGATTGAAATGCTGATCCAGAGGACTCGTCGCAAAGCCCTCGAACACATGATACCATATCACCACAAGGGCCGCCACTCCCCTAAGGCCGTCCAATATCGCATAGTGCGGCTTCGAGTCCTTGAACACCGAAGAGACGGCATCATTTCTCATTCTCATGTCTTACTGCGTTTCGTCAGACACAACTTAGGGCGGTATACAAAGCCGACACGCAGAGGACGGCAGCCGTCTCGGTACGCAGGCGGGATGGGCCTAAGGACAACGGGAAGAAACCTGCGGCAAGAGCCGAGGCAATCTCTTCCGAGGAGAAATCGCCCTCCGGACCTATCAGGAACAGTGCCTGCGGCTGCCCGTCAACGCCCGAAGCATCCGACCTGACAGCGTCAAGAGCCTCTGCGAGGGATTTACGGGTATTGAGTCCGGAGGCGATGTCGCTGTCGCAGTAAGCGATGAATTTCCGACCGGCAAAATCTGGAATTTCCGCCATCATGTCCTTGAATGAAGTCAGTCCGTCCAGTTGCGGTACAACTCCTTTAAGCGACTGCTTTGCGGCCGACACGACAATCCTCTGCCCCCTGTCGCGGTTGAACACCCTGCGTTCGGAATGAGCACACAACAAAGGAGTTATCCTGTCCACACCCATCTCCACTGCCTTCTCGGTAAACCACTCGAAACGGTCAATATTCTTCGTGGGCGCCACAGCCATCCACAGCCGATACGGATGCATGCCGAAGCCTCCTTCCACCGACAGCACCTGAGCGACGGCCTCGCGAGGATCGGCCTCCACAAGGGAACAGCGGTACAGATTACCGTCTCCGCCGCTGACAAATATCTCATCTCCAGCCCTATGTCTCAAGACCTTGACACAATGCGCCGACTCTTCCGGTGAAAGCCTGACAAGTCCGTTGTCAATATTGTCCGAATAAAACACTTCCATATCCGTGCAAAGATACTCCAATTTTTTCTATCTTGGCTGTCCGTTAACAATACCGGTCATGAATCATACAACAACATCATCCAATACCAGCCCCGTCACCATTATGGGCATTGTAAACCTTACCGACAACTCCTACTTCGCATCCAGCCGCTGCCTAACCCCTTCAGGGGAGGTGGACATGCGCAAGGCTCTTGACAGGACAAGGCAGATGCTGGAGGAGGGAGCTGACATCATGGACATCGGCGCATGCTCCACCCGCCCCGGCTCGCAGGCCGTCGGAGCCGAGGAAGAGTGGCGCAGACTCGGCCCGTTTCTACAGGAAGTCCGGAAAAATTTCGGGGAAATACGCATATCCGTCGACACCTACTGGGCATCGGTGGTGGAAAAGACATTTGACACCGTCGGTCCGTTTCTGGTCAATGACATCTCGGCCGGAGAAGATGATCCGGCAATGCTGCCGACCGTCGGAAGACTCGGCCTGGACTACGTGGCGATGCACAAGCGCGGCAATCCGCAGACCATGCAGTCTCTCTGCCAGTATGAGGATGTGGTGGAAGAAGTACTGGAATATTTCAGAAAATTCGGGGAAAGAGCGGAACAATACGGTATCCGCAACTGGATTCTTGATCCCGGTTTCGGCTTTGCCAAGACCGTAGAGCAGAATTACCGTCTGCTCGCCAACTTGGACCGGTTCGTCGCCATGGGGCGGCCAGTACTCGTAGGCGTATCCCGTAAAAGCATGATCTACCGCCTGCTCGACATCACGCCCGAGGAGGCCCTGCCTCAGACACAAGTACTGCACTTTGCCGCGCTGGAACGAGGTGCGTCCATACTCCGCGTCCACGACGTGGCCGAAGCAGTCCGCACCGTCCGCATCCGACAGGCACTTTCCTAATCGGTTTTCTTCTTTCTAAGGAGGCTGTACGTCAGACAGGCCACGAGGACAAGAAATGCTGCCAGGATGATGACCATCTCGGTCACATGCTCCATAGGCGCCACCCATATCTCGTTGAACAGGTTGATGCGTCCCATAATCTCCACCGGAGTCCAGAATACTATCACAGTGGCTATAGCCATACGGATATTGGCTCCCCATGATGCTATTTTAAGCTGCTTGATAAACATGAAGACAGCACCGATAAGACAACCTGCGCCTATAATCAGGGTAACGGGATGATGGTCTCCCAGGAACCTTGGATCATAACAGAACATAAGCAGCAGATAGCAGGCCCACATCATCATATTCAGTTCCATAAACGTAGTTATGGAAGTGTGGCGGGTCAGCGGACGAGTCACTATCTCATCCTTGCGTCTGCCGAATAGACGCTTCTGAATCCAGGTGATAAAGTAACAGCCGGTCTTGACACTGAAGATATAGACCGTCATGATGAGCATCCAGAAGCCGAAAGTGGCCGGCATGATAAGATACTCCGGCTTGGTCACCACTTCTCCGTTAACTATCTCGGGCTGCACCCCGTAACGTGCCGCATAATACTGAAGAAGAAACTCCACCCATCCGGTCCAGAACAGAAGTCCTCCGACAAGTCCAAGAATCGTCTGCTTCGTGTCACCTTTTACAAACACTCCTGTTATGGCAATCCCCAGACCGACGGCTCCCATTGCGAACGCACAGCCATGCAGTGCAGACTCAGGGATAAAATGCTCCATAAGTATCATCATGGCATGCCCCAAAGGCATAGCGCACAGCACTACGAGAAATGCCACCAGAGTCCTGCCCCAATACCTTCTTGCCCTGACAGGCGAGGAATCAATTGCATCCATAATATCTGAAACTTATAACTACATACTCCACTCAGTACCGTCCTTGGTGTCCTTGATAGTCACGCCAAGTCCCTTGAGACGGTCGCGTATATTGTCGCTTGTAGCAAAATCCTTGCGGGCCTTTGCCTCCCGGCGCACCTCCAGTATCATATCCATCAACCCCTCCAATGTCTTTTCCTCTGACGAGGCCGATACCTCGTCCACGAGTCCCATCACATCCGGAACAATCTTTCCGAAAAACTCTGAAAGAGCTCCATAATCCTTGTCACTGAGCTTAATGCTGCCGTCCTTTGCCTGATTGACAATCCTGACAGCATCGAATACCTTGGCAAGGGCTACTGGAGTATTGAGGTCATCACATAAGGCCTCGACAACTTCTTCCGTCAGATTCACCACATCTGGATTGACTGCATCTCCGCAGTGAGGCAGGGCTTTGTAGTCCTTTGCCGCCTGAAGTACCCTCCTCAGTCCCTTCTCCGCAGCAGACAAAGCCTCATTGCTGAAGTCCAGCGTACCACGGTAGTGCGCCTGCAGGATGAAGAAGCGTATCGTCATAGGAGAGAAGACCTTATACAAGTCTGCAAGCGTTGTAAAGTTACCCAGGGACTTGCCCATCTTCTGCCCGTTGACGGTCAGCAGGTTGTTGTGCATCCAGTATCTGACGCCTCCCTTCCCGCGCGAGGCGGTATTCTGGGCCAGCTCGCATTCATGGTGAGGAAACTGAAGATCCATCCCACCGCCGTGAATATCGAACTCGTCTCCCAGATATTTCTCACTCATGGCCGAGCACTCCAGATGCCAACCGGGGAATCCCTCACTCCAAGGAGACGGCCATTTCATGATGTGCTGCGGAGAGGCCTTCTTCCACAACGCGAAGTCATAGGGCGAACGCTTGTCACCGGTACCGTCCAGGGTACGTGTATTGGCCATCATCTCGTCTATATTGCGGCCTGACAGGACTCCGTAATGATATTTCTTATCATAAGCCTGAACATCGAAATACACGGAGCCGTTGCTCTCGTATGCGAAGCCGGCATCCAATATCTTTTTCACAAGCTCTATCTGTTCGATTATATGCCCCGAGGCCCTGGGTTCTATGCTGGGCGGCAGGGTATTGAGCCTGCGCATGGCGTCATGATAGGCTATGGTATAGGTCTGGGCCACCTCCATAGGCTCCAGTGACTCCAGTCTGGCCTTCTTTGCTATCTTATCGTCCCCCTCGTCCGCATCGTGCTCCAGATGCCCCACATCCGTAATGTTCCTTACGTACCTGACTTTATAGCCCAGATACCGGAAGAAGCGGACCAGCACGTCGTAAGTCACAGCAGGCCGGGCATGACCAAGGTGCGGATCTCCGTAAACAGTCGGACCGCACACATACAGTCCGACCATTCCCGGATGCACAGGCTTGAATTCCTCTTTCCTTCTGGTAAGTGTATTGTAAATATAAACTGTCCTTGCCATAACAAATCTGATTTTGTTCAGCAAAGATAATATATTTACATTATCGGTGAATCCTCTATGACAAGTCTGCTGGCCAACACCTCATAAAAAGACCTCTCCTCGCCTTCAGCCGTAGTGTAGCGGTTCTGTCTCAGCCGGCCTATCACATGCACGCACACTCCTTTCCGGATATTGTTGAAATCCGGCATGCCCTTTCCGTTCCAGGCCGAGACCGAGTGCCACGTCGTCTCCTCCTTCAGATTGCCGGAGCGGTCCTTGTACGTTTCATTGGTTGCCATGTTGAATCTGACTACCGTGTTGTCTCCCACTCTGTTGATTCTTGCGTCCTGCCCTACATTTCCGCGCAGTTCGATTCTGTTCAATGATCTGTCCATAATTCCGATAATTAATGATTGCAGAGGCAAAGCAACACAAATCTACGGAATAAGGCGAACTTTAAACGTCTATAAACGTCTGGATATCCAAAGTTTTTACGAATGTGGTTATGCCGTCCGAAAACGATTGCCTAACTTTGTACGACAAAACACACGAGCTGTATGGATGAGGAGACGAGAATATGCCCGAATTGCGGCAGGCAGGTGACGGGCAGGGCAGATAAGAGATTCTGCTGCAGCGAATGCAAGACCATGTTCCACAACCGCAAGTACCGCCTGGAACGAAAGGAGATATACCGCATTGACCGGATATTGAAAAAGAACCGGTCCATCATAGACCGGCTCTACATCAACGGTGAGCGGAATATTCCGTTTCACCGCCTATACCACCTGGGATTTGACTTTAAATATTTGACATCCTTTATTGCCGACTCCTGTTCCACAGAGGCATGCGTCTTCGGATGTTACGACTACACCTGCGCCATGTCCTCTGACGGCAGGATATCCATAGAAAGGGCCGAGCCGGCTACTCCACGGTGACGGACTTGGCCAGATTCCTGGGCTGGTCCACATCCCTGCCCTTGGCGATGGCTATATGGTAGGCCAGAAGCTGAAGAGGTATGGTGGACAGCAGGGGAACGAAACATTCCTCCGTATCCGGTACTTCAAATGACCAGTCGGAGATATTGCGGACATCTGTGTCTCCTTCCGTCACGATGGAGATAATCCTGCCTTTACGCGCCTTTATCTCCTGCACATTGCTGACGATCTTGTCATATTTTCCTTTTCTGGTCGCTATCACGACTACGGGGAGCTCGTCGTCTATGAGGGCAATGGGCCCGTGCTTCATCTCGGCAGCCGGATAACCTTCGGCATGGATATACGATATCTCCTTGAGTTTCAATGCTCCTTCCAGGGCTACCGGATAATTGTATCCGCGTCCCATATAGATGAAATTGTGGGCATAGGTGAATACCGTAGCTATTTTGGATATCTGCTCGTCATGCTTGAGTATCTTCTCTATCTTGTCAGGAATCCGCTGCAACTCTTCTATAAGCTCACGGCTGCGGGCTTCGGTTATAGTGCCTTTCTCCCTGGCCAGACTCAGAGCCAGAAGCGAGAGGGCGGCGACCTGAGCCGTAAACGCTTTAGTCGAGGCGACTCCTATCTCCGGACCGGCATGAGTGTAACAGCCTGAATCCGTCTCACGCGGTATGGACGAACCCACCACATTACAGATACCGAAGAGGAAGGCTCCGCTCGCCTTGGCCAGCTTGATGGCAGCCAGCGTATCGGCTGTCTCTCCGGACTGAGAGATGGCGATAACTATATCATCCTGAAATATCACCGGCTTACGGTACCTGAACTCAGAAGAGTACTCCACCTCCACAGGTATTCTGGCCAGCTCCTCTATGATATACTTGCCTATCTGGGCGGCATGCCAGGACGTCCCGCAGGCACAGATGATTATACAGCGGGCGTTCAGGAAACGGTCCAGATTGTCTATGATTCCGGACAGCTTCACCTCCCCGAGCTCGGGGTTGAGACGGCCTCTCATCGACACCCGGAGAGTATTCGGCTGCTCATATATCTCCTTGAGCATGAAATGGGGGAAACCGCCTTTTTCTATCTCACTAAGATTAAGCTCCAGTTTTTTGACTATGGGTGTCACTTCCACCTGACGCAGGTCGGTTATGCGAATGCCTCCATCCCTGTCCATTACGGCTATCTGCTCGTCATCCAGATATATCACCCTGTCGGTATACTCCACTATGGGAGTGGCGTCCGAGCCGACCAGGAACTCATCCTTGCCGACACCCAACACCAGCGGACTTCCCTTGCGGGCTGCAATGAGTACATTGGGATTGTCCTTGTCTATAATTACTATCGCATAGGCTCCTATCACATTCCTGAGAGCCAGCGGCACGGCCTCCACAAGCGGTATGTGGTGCGAGTCCATCATATACTGCACCAGCTGTATCACCACCTCCGTATCCGTATCGCTATGGAAATGATATCCCTTATTCATCAGTTCCATCTTGAGCGACTTGTAGTTCTCGATGATACCGTTGTGAATCAATGCAAGATTCTTATGCTCTGAATAGTGAGGATGCGCATTGACCTCATTGGGCTCTCCGTGGGTTGCCCATCGCGTATGCGCTATACCTATGGTTCCGGTAGTATTCTTGTCGCTTATCAGTTTCTCCAGATCGCTGACCTTTCCTTTTGATTTATAAACGGAAAGGGCACCGTCATCGTTTATCAGCGCAATACCGGCGCTGTCATAGCCTCTGTACTCCAGTCTGTGAAGACCCTTGATTAAAATCGGCGCAGCCTGCTGCGGTCCCATATATCCTACAATACCACACATAGTTTAAAAATTTTAGTCAGGGACAAATATAAACAGTTTATTTTTTTAAATTTGTATTTATTATTATTTGTTATGAAGATTTTTACAACTTTTCTCAAAATACTGGCTGCTTTCCTGCTTATTGTCATCATCGGACTTGCAGCATTCAGTGTCTCTCCGATATACCGCTTCTCCGGTCCCGAGCCCTTCTCCGGTGACAGGATTTACAATCCGTATGCGGATTTCGACTCCACGATCGGTTGGAAAAGGGCCTGCCTGCACACCCATACCAAAGTAGACAAAGGCATCAACGAATGTCCCTACTATCCCGACGTCGTCTACTCGGACTACATGAGTTACGGCTATGACATACTGGCTTTCTCCAACCATCAGGCACTCACCCCGCATCCGGTGGATTCCTCTCTTTATATCGGGGTCTATGAGCATGGCTACAACCTGTTCAAGTTCCATCTGAACCCATTCGGTGTCAAGAAAGTGGAGAAATTCGACCATATCCTGCCGTTCTTGCTGTCCCAGAAGCAGTTCATGATAGACCGCCTGGCCGAAGACGGAGACTTCGTCCAGTTTAACCATCCAAACAGGACCTTGAGTATCAACAAGAATGTCATGGAACACCTCTCCGGGTACAGACTTATCGAGGGTGACTCCGGCTTCGGAGAGTACGACAAGGGCGCAGGCTCCGCACTTACGCACTGGGACGAGGCCCTCTCAGCCGGACGCTATGTCCACAACAATATCAGCGATGACAACCACAACTCCAAGAATCTGCCTCGGATAGCCAGAAGATGCTCCTGGATAAACACTGCCACGCCATATTATGAGGATGTCAAAGAGCAATTGCTTAAAGGCAACTTCTACACAACCAGAGTTCCTGCTTTCGGTAATGACTCCGCTGCCAAGCATGAGGGCAATATGCAGCTTCCTCAAATCAAAGATATCGGGTTGAGCGGTGACACCGTATACATGCGGTTGTCTGTCCCCGCATCTTCCATCCGGATAATATCCCAGAACGGGGCGGTCGTGGACTCCGTATTCAATACCGACAGGATCCGATATGCCATGACAACAAGTGACCCCTACGTAAGAATCACTGCCTGGTATGACGACGGCACTACCGTATATACCAATGCGTTTGCCAGATTCAGTGATGGAAGCTCACCATACAGGGATTTCCCGCATCCCATACGCTGGGGAATGACCATACTCTGGAACCTGCTGCTGCTCGCTGTGGCCGCAGCATCCGCTACCGGCATATACTTTCTGTTCAGGAAAAAGAGAAAATAATCACTTAAGAAATACCTCCAGTGCTCCGCCTTCGTACCTGAGTTGTGAGGCCTCTCCGAAAATGACCCCGGGATACTCTTTCAGTTTCCTGATCAACTCGCGGCGAAGCACACCCCTGCCGTTCCCATGAATGAAGATTACGGAACGTACTCCCCTGCGGAAAGCCTCGGCCATACTCTTGTCCACGACATCAAGCTGAACATACAGGGCATCCTCATCCGGTATATTGCGTGCCGCAGGATATTTACGCCTGACCGCATCCATATGCAGGTCTACCTCCATTGTCCCGGCCTCACGCATAGCCTCTTTCCCGCTACGGACCGCTCTGACCGCAGACATCTGCCTTCCCTTGAATCTTGCCGCCTGAGTGTTCGCGTCGTAAAGATGCTGCTCCTCCAGGAGATTCACGCCCGGTACAGGCACGACTTCTGTGACAGAGACCCGCATCCTCATCCCGTCCACCTCTATGACGAGCGTAGAACTGTCAGGCACGGCTACTACTGTGCCGTCCTCGACCGAGTCCATAAACCTTACTCTATCGCCTGTCCTGTACATCTCATTCTGAACAAATTTCACATATTTTTCAAAATATGTTCCGGAAAAACATAACTTTGTCCAATCAAAAACCATACCCGATGAAAAATATTATAAACCTGGACACTGTCGACAAATACAACAGTCTTTTCGGCCTCGAGACCCAGCATCCTCTTGTCAGCATCGTGGACCTTGCCAAAGCCACCCGCCAGCCAGAGGATTTCACCTGCAACTACGGTGTCTACGCTCTTTTCCTCAAACAGGTCAAATGCGGAGACATACGTTACGGACGGCAGATCTACGACTATCAGGAAGGGACTGTCACCAGTTTCGCACCCGGACAGGTGGTCAGCGCCGCTTTTGACCCGAATGTAAAGCCGGCGGCCCTCGGCCTGATATTTCATCCGGACCTAATTGCCGGCACATCATTAGGACGTGAAATCAGAAGATATACATTCTTTTCATACAGTTCCTCCGAGGCGCTGCATCTTTCAGAAGAAGAAAAAGGTATCTTCATTGACTGTCTCAACAAGATAGAAGCAGAGATTCACCGGCCTGTGGACAGACACAGCAAAAGACTAATCTCCAGAAACATAGAACTTCTGTTGGATTACTGTATGCGTTTCTATGAAAGACAGTTCATCACACGGGCCAAGGCCAACCACGACATTCTGAGCCGGTTCGAAGACCTGCTCAGCGACTACTTCAAGAATGAAGAGACACTGAAAAGCGGTCTGCCCACCGTCAAATACTTTGCCGACAAGATATGTCTGTCTCCCAACTACTTCGGAGACCTGATAAAGAAAGAGACAGGGAAAACACCCCAGGAATACATCCAAAGCAAAATAATAGAGACAGCAAAAGAGCAGATCCTGTATACAGATAAGACAGTCAGCCAGATAGCATTTGATCTGGGATTCCAGTACTCACAGCACTTCATAAGAGTATTCAAAAAAAACGTCGGAAAGACTCCTCTGGAATACCGAAGGGAAGAGAATTGATATCTCAGAGTTGTTTTTTGCTAAATTCAGCACATGGGACAATGTAGTCCCTGTCTAAATTAAGTAAAAAACATGATTGCAGGCTACCTAAGGGTCAGTACATGCAAGCAGCACCTGACTAACCAAAAAGATGAGATCCAACGGTATGCAGCCGCAAGGAACTTCTGCGTTGACACATGGGTCACGGAAATCGTAAACGGTGTAATTCTCGGGCGGGCGGGTACTGATGAGGCGGAGGAGGCAAAAAAAAAGCCCGCTGAGGGAACTCCTCGCGGGCTCTATGGGGCGGCGGCTACCTACTCTCCCACCCCGGTTAGGGCAGTACCATCGGCACAAGCGCGTTTAACTTCTCTGTTCGGAATGGGAAGAGGTTGGTCCACGCCGTTTAACCACCATCATTTCGCTGTCCGGTATTCCGGACGTATGCTATAAGAAATGAGAGAGACAACAAAGTCTTTTGTCAATTCGTGTTTCCGTCGTCATATCAGAAGTGTCGGGCTATTAGTACCGCTCGGCT
>DVHR01000061.1 GCA_018711925.1 Candidatus Coprenecus pullicola | reverse complement strand
TTACATAAAACTTCAAGAAACATGAAAGCAAAACCGAATAAAAACCCCAATCGCATCAACAGAATTGCAAGGTATACCCTCTTGTTTTTCTCTATGCTTCTGCCGGTCAATCTAATAGCGCAGTCATCCGACTCCTCTCTCCCCAAACTTGAAACGAAAGAAGACAAGATGCTTGCGGGAATACTTATAACTATTGCTGTTTTATGGATACTAAGACAGATATGGCGTTCCTACAACAGTAATAAATGTCCTCATTGCAAAAAGAGACGCGCACTCAGAATAGTTGACAAAGAATATATAGGAAAAGCCAGAACAGAGAGAGTAAAGAATCCTAATGGAGGTTCCACTACTGTTTATTACTATAAAGTCTTAGTAACTGAAAAGTGTAAATATTGTGGATATACTCTCGAATATGAAACAACAGAGAAAGGTTAGCAGCCATCATTACGAAAGTTCAATAAATCTAAGTCAATAAACAACATAACGAAAGGTGAGGATAGTGGTTACTGGATTTGAGCCGTTCGGAGGCCAGGAAAGGAATCTGTCGTGGGATGTGGCGGCAAGGGTCGCATCCCACGGCTGTCCCGCCGGTCTTGTCAAGGCCGTCATGCTGCCTGTAAGTTTCAGCAGGATCATAGTGGCTGTGTCCGATATGCTGCGGGACATGAGACCGGACGCCGTACTTATGCTCGGCCTGGCCCCAAAGCGGAAAAGGATATCGGTTGAGAGGCTGGCCGTCAATCTGCAGGACGCGCGTCAGCCGGACAACGACGGAGCCATGCCGGTAGACACGCCTGTGGAGACCGCTGTAAATGCCGTCTCCGCCGCATTGGAACACATACAACGACTGCCATGTCAAAAATAACCGTACTCAAACAGCGGCTCGCGAGGCTGTTCGATGACAATCTGCGCACTTCCGTATGGCGCAACATCTTTGACTGGGTCATTATAGGCCTGATTGTCATCAGCTCCCTGGAAGTATTCCTGTCCACATTCAGAGGCATTGCGGAACGGTACAGCCAAGTGCTGCATTTTATCGACATTTTCACTACCGTGGTCTTCACCATAGAAGTGACGCTACGGATATGGACTGCCGACCTGATTGACCCCAGATACAAAGGATTCCTGGGCAGAATACGCTACTGCCTCAGTTTCTACGGCCTGATCGACTGTCTGTCCACCTACACATTCTACCTGAGCCTGATATTTCCGATACCGGCCACAGCCATCAAGGTGCTCAGAGTCGCCCGCCTGCTGCGTGTATTCCGGTACATGAAGGCATTCCGGCTGCTGGGCAAAGCCATCGCCTCGAAGAAAGAGGAGCTCAGTATCAGCATGGCCGTGCTGTGCATCATAACGGTCATACTGTCGTGCCTGCTGTATTTCGCAGAGCACAACGCACAGCCCGAGGTATGCGAAAACGGATGGAGGACTTTAATATGGGCATTCGCCCAATATATCGGAGACCCCGGAAAAGTGGCTGACTTCCCGATGGTGACATTCTGGGGACAGTTCATCGCCGCAATAGTGGGCCTTCTCGGTATCGCCATCTTCGCCGTACCCGCCGGTCTCATAGGCTCGGGATTCTTAGAGATCATCGAAGCGAGGAACCACCAGAAAGAGCTGGACAAGAACATCCTGAAACTGCACAATGCTTTCGAGAGAAAACAGGACCGCTTCACCGGATATCAGATAATGCCTCCATTTCTATCCATCGCCGACATCCAGGCCAGGATGAGGATGACTGAGAACGCCATATTCGAGGCAGTGGACGAAAGCCGTGATTTCAGAGTCGTCAACCTTGCCGCCACCGTCACTGTCGACAACAATCCGCAGGACAGGCTGGCAGTGGAGCATTTTCCCATAAACCGTATCTACGGCTGCATGATAGACAGAGGCTCCAAGGTGACGATAGTGTCTCTCTCAAACATAGTCGACCCGGTCATCGGACATTTCGCCTACTATATGGCCAAGATAGGAGGTTTCAATTACATAAGCCGCGAGACAGGAGATACGAGGCCCTACAGGTCTTTCTTCACCTATTCCGCAACGAGTCCGCTGCCTGGACAGCAGGAGTTCATGAAGGACATCGAGACTCTCTCCGCAAAAGAAGGCTCGTGGGTCATCACGATGCTGGCCGCAAGCGGAGCCAACGAGCCTGAGTACCCGACTCAGATTCATTTCTGCTACGGGGGAGCGAAAGGTGACGAGGGCTTCGGCGCCCCGGACCTGCTCGTTCACGACATCCCCGCTGCGGACAAGCTGATGGGAGCAATAGAGACCGCACTCAACGGGCAATACGGCATCTGCTGCGACAGACAGAGATACCACAGGTCGGACAGGCCCGGAATATTTGCCCGCCACCTGAAAAACAAGGACTCGGTCAACAGTCTGATTATCCGGGCCGCCTGGAGCATAACCTGCTACAATCCCCGGCGCACGGCCATCTCGCGGACCATTGCGGAAGAGATTCACCGCGCCGTAGAGCCGGACAAGGAGAACCTGTCAGCCGCGGAACTGAAAGAGAAAGGCATCGGTATAGAAGACTACCGATACTGACTCACATCCGCTTGTCCCCGCTGAATTCCGCAACTGTCACCTGCCGTCAGATTTTATCCTGGCATTCCCTTATGAACTCATCGGCTATGTACAGGTCACCGTAAAGATACAGGCCGGTCTCTTTGTCATGCAGGTCAGCGCATGTCTTGCTGGCGTAGAACAACTGCAGGGCTTCGGACGGAGATATCTTGAGTCTTTTGGAAAGTTCCGCCGATATGATACCGATACGGTTGCTCAGGATGGTTTCCTGTATCTCAGGAGACTTTACCGGGTCGTTAGAGGTATTCTGTCCGTTCATAGATAAGATATTTGTCGGTAAACTCTTGATTAAGTAAACATATCTGGTTATTCGGCTGATGCATGGACAGTCTCTGCAAAGCAGTATCCGAATTCATCAGACCGGCCATGTAAAGGTTTACTGTGTCAATAACACGGTCATTGGCAACACCTCCCTCCACGTAATCAAAGGATGCTGCCGGATTAAGTCCGCGACGGCTCGCTACGATAAAATCAAGCCATTCACTGTCATATGCCTCAAATATCTTACAGTGACCTTTTCTGATGACAGCATCTCTATCCAGACTATAAATGTTGATAAGCGCACGGCCGTCCCTGCGTTTGGCTGTAGCTACAGCCCACTGAGAAGCCTGCACGATTAATGGTGTCACATAAAATCCGCGGCCGAAGTCCAGATTCTCTCTTCCGAACAGACACACCGGCCGGTCTACCACCTGTGTCCCGCCATGAT
>DVHR01000060.1 GCA_018711925.1 Candidatus Coprenecus pullicola | reverse complement strand
AACTTGACGTTGAACGTAGCGGTCGCCAGGTGCGTCCACTCGTCCCAAGCGTGTGAGTGGTTCTCCTTGTAGAGCATCCGGTAGCTGCCGTAGGAGTAGTTTACGCCAGCTCCGAGGCTGAGCCAGCTGAGAACGTTGTATCCGTACTCGGCCCTGAATGTGGGCAGTACGGTCTTGTAGTCTCCGGTGACGATGTCGGACGGACTGATGAAGTTGAATCCGGCGAAAGCGTCACCTACCACGCTCGCGTCCCGGAACAGGGACCCGTAAGGCAGGCCTACGCTGATGTCCACCTCCTGTGTACCGGTGTAGTCCACCTTCTTGCCTTTGTTATCCTGTGCGGACGCAGAGGAAATGAGCAGCAGGAGCACCGCTGCTGAAAGGATGAGTCTTCGTGTGGAATTCATAAGATAATCGGTTTAAACGGTTAATAAATCTTTAGACCTCCAGCACTATGGCCGATGAGGACGGCCTCCCTGTCATCGGATACCAGTCCGTTCAGCTCGGCGGCTATGAGAGCCGTTGCAAGGATAGATGTGAATCTTTTCATACGCGGTTAATGTTTGTTTTCGGCAACAAACATAGTCTGTGTCTGTCCTTTCTGCAAATCGGATTAGTGACGGCAACTTTCCGCAAGACATTGACAGTTAGCCGTATATTAAAACCGCAAAAGTGACGTTACTTTTACACATAGCTTAAACTACTGATTTACAGCCTAGTAACTTACATTAGCATCTCTTTTGATATAATTTATTGATTTTTAGACCATTGTGCAGTTAGGCGTATATTACGCGCACGGATGTATCCTTAAATTTAAAGCGGTGAAAGGACTTTCCGGAATCCTACTGCTTACGTCATCGCGTCCGATTTCGGGCGCATCTTTGCGGCATAGCAAATAAAATTTGTTCTGCTCTCGGCTTCTGCGTATTTTTGCCCCAGTAATAAAAAATAAAGAGATGATACTGAAAAGACTCGCAATCGCAATGGCTGCCTGCATGATATCAGTATGCGCGGCGGCACAGGGCGTAATATCCGTAGACTCAAAGACAGCCGTTCTTCCAGACGGCAATGTGGAGCTGATACTCACAGTCAATCTGGCCCCACAGTGGTATATGTACAGCACCGCACCTGTCAAGGGAGGCCCCATGGCCACGGCCCTGACAGCCCAGGAAAGCCCGGACTACAGTCCCGTCGGCGGCTTAGAGGACGTGGAGACACCTCACGAGAAGTTCGACCAGGGCTTCGGCATGAATGTGGACTACTTCGAGGGAACAGCCCGTTTCAGACAGATTATCAAACCTTTGACAAAAGAGCCATTCACATTCAAGGGCTGGATGGAGTTCCAGACCTGCAACGGACTGGAGTGCACCCTCAACGAGGAGGAGATATCCGTCACCGTCAACCCTTCGGCCACCCCGGTCGAAGAAAGCATCGCACCCGCATCCGACAGCCAGACGGCCACCAAGAGTGACGGCCAGAGCATCTGGGGATTCCTGCTCATCGCCTTTCTGGCCGGTCTGGCCGGAGTCATCACGCCTTGCGTGTTCCCGATGATTCCCATGACGGTAGGCTTCCTCATCGGTGGAGGCAGCACCAAACGCGCAGGTATTCTCAAGGGTGTAATCTTCGGCCTCTCAATTATAGCCATCTACACCATTTTGGGTCTGATAGTCGCTCTCTTCCAGAGCACGGCGGCTACCGATGCCATCGGCACCCACTGGATTCCCAACCTGATATTCGCCCTGCTGTTCCTCATCTTTGCCGTCTCTTTCCTCGGGGCATTTGAGATTACCCTGCCCTCCGGGCTTGCCAACAAGGCCGACAGCCAGGCTGACAAGGGCGGCTACATCGCTGCATTCTTCGTAGCACTCGCCATGGTGATTGTATCCTTCTCCTGCACAGGCCCGTTCGTAGGCTCCATCCTCGCAGCCGCCGTACTGGACGGAGTGGCACTCAGGCCGATTCTCGGCATGGCGGTCTTCGGACTCGGCTTCTCCCTCCCCTTCGTGGCACTCTCATTCTTCCCCAGCGTAATGAAAAAGCTCCCGAAATCAGGAGGATGGCTCAACATGGTCAAGGTCGTATTCGCCTACATCATGCTCGCTTTCGCCATGAAGTTCCTCTACAACATCGACGCATACTTCGGCTGGGGCATCATTACCAGACTCGGCTTCATCGCCACATGGGTTGTCCTCGCCCTGCTGCTCGGCCTGTATTTCCTCGGAGTGTTCCGCACCAGCCACGACACCCCCTCAGAGGGCATCGGCTGGGGCAGACACATAGCCGCCATAGTCTGCATCACATTCGCGTTCTATCTTATACCCGGTCTCTTCGGAGCCCCGCTGCAGAGCATCTCGGGCCTTATCCCTCCGATGGACGGCTCCACCCTGACACTGTCCTCAGGAGGCAATGTGCCTGAGGCCGGCGGCAACACGGCAGCCGCACCCGGCTACTCCACCCTCAAGAGCTACACCAACCTCGAAGAGGCTCTTTCCGAAAGCCGAGCCACAGGCAAGCCGGTCTTCATCGCCTTCAAGTCGCACACATGCAGCGTCTGCAAACAGATGGAGGCCACTGTGCTCTCATCCCCGGCAGTGATGGACAGGCTGTCCAATGACTTCGTAATAGCCAATCTCTACGTGGACGACAAGACTCCCGACGACGAATTCCGGACCCTCGGCCGCCGGTACCGCGACCTGGAGCTGCAGCAGTTCGGCTCAGCCTCCCAGCCCCTTTACGCGGTCGTAGACTCCGATGGCAATACTCTTTCAGGCCCCACCGGCAGCTGCTCCGAAGAGGAGTTCCTGACATTCCTCAAGCGATAGTCTACCGCGTATATCAAGAGATGAAATTGCATATCGGTCCCAATACGGTAATTGCCGCCCTGCTCGCAGCGTTGCTTTTCCGTATACCATAAGGCATGGGTTCTGCACTTAACTTTCTTTTAATCAGTTAGTTCTGAATGCATCGGTTGCGCTATGGCCTGTTTTTTCAGACCATAGCGCAGCACATTGTTCGATATTGATTTGGATATCAGCGTCTTAATATGTTGGGAACTGCTTTATGGGTGACATGCACCACAGCAACATGGATTCCTGACATGGCGCCAAGACATGGGATAAGTTTGCGGATAATCTTTTTTATCGTATCTTTGGAAGCACAGTGTACATCGGACTTTATATATGAATATGCGCCTAACGCCAAAGATTCTCATAGCACTCACAGCAACAGCCTTATCTGTCGGCTGCAGGCAGGACTACAGCTACGTGAGGAATTTCCCTGAAAAGGGAGAGATAACCTACACAGTCACACCGTACAATGCAGCCGAAATGTATCCACTCTCCATACAGCACATCCACGAGGGATACTGGGTATGCCAGCTGCTCGAGTCCGAGCACTGCTTTGCGCTTCTGGATGAGGACCTGAACGAGATTGTCCGATTCGGGAAGAAAGGACGCGGGCCTGAGGAGTTCACAGACCCGAACTTTGTCGGAAGCGCCGGAAGTACAGGTGACTCACTTTTCCTGCTGATAAGAGACTGGACTAAGGGCTGTCTGTACCGGACTGCAGTAAACATACATGACGGAAGGACTCACTCATCCATAATAAGAGGATACTCTGCCGGAATGAGAGCGATATACCCATTGGGGAGAGGGAGATACCTCTGCAACGGTGATGCCAACAGATACTTCCTGGACGACAACGGAGTCTTCACTTATCTCGAGGGATGGGGCGAGAATGTCAATGAGGCCATAGAGGACTCTGCTACGTACATACCGGACAACCAGACCCTGGAACTTTTCTCCAAGGACAGTTCCAGAGTACTCGTCTACAGCATCTCCTACCCCATCCTGTATCTCCATGCCACAGATGACGGCTCTCTCCTCAACAAGACATATGTGGAAATGCGCCCTGAGGACCTTCCCAAGGACGGATACTGTCCACTATATTTCGCGGGAGGAGGCTATATAGGAGACCATATCGCCATGCTGCTCTGTGACGACTCAAAGATGGCTTCACGGATTCTGATTTTCGACAGGGACCTGAAGCCGGCCGCCTCATATGATGTCCCCTTTGTCAACACTTTAGAGATAGACACCAGCACGGGAAAGGCGCTATCACTGGACTACGAAAACGAACTCACCTACATCTTTGACCTATCCCAATGGCTATGACCATGAAACTCGATCCCAATATGGCTATTACCGCCCTGCTCGCAGTGCTGCTTCTCTCCGCCGCAGCCTGTTCGGACAGAAACGCGCAGGCACGCCTCGCCATGACCGCGGCAGATTCGCTGATGACGGCTGACCCGCAGGCCGCACTCGACACCCTCATGACCATAGACAGCACAGACGCCGCAGGACTCCCACGCGCTGACAGGGCACTGTACACCCTGCTGAGAACCGAGGCCGAGTACAAGTGCTACATGCCCGTCGCCGGAAACACCACCATATCCGAGGCCGTTGACTACTACCGGCGCAAAGGGCCGGAGGACAGGTTGGCCCGTGCTCTGACCATGCAGGGGGCCGTCCTCTCAGAATCCGGAGACCCGGACGGAGCCATGCTCGCCTACAAAGAGGCCGAGCCCCTCCTCGAACAATCCGGCGACCTGGAGCAGCTCGGCCTCCTCCACAGCCACATCGGAGCATTGTACAAGGCAAGTACCGTCAATGACTCCGCAGCATTGACCAGATACTATAAAGCTATGGAGTGCTTTGAAAAAGCTGAACTTCATGAGCGTCAGATGTCCACCCATCTGTCAATAGCTACTATGCTGTTCATCCTTGACTCTTCCGACAAGGCTGTACCACACCTTGAAAAAGGGCTGTCAATGGCAGAAGCACTGCATGACACCCTTAACATGCTTTCTGCCTACAGTCTGTATGCTTTCAAAGAACAGAGTACAGGCAACCTTGCCCAAATTGCCAAAAGAGCAGAACAACTGTATGAAGAGATATCTGTCCCCAGCCTAATAGAAGAGGACATCATTAACAGCATTAATTATTGCGGCGTAGAACTTTTCATGAATGCAGGAATACAAGATTCCGCCCTACTCTTTTTGAACTGCATCCGCATGAGGGATGAAGTAGACAGCCTCAGTTACTACACTGCCATGGCAAGACTTTACGAGAAGGAGGACAACACGAAAAAAGCGACAGAATGCCTGAGAGCTGCCAATGACATCACACTACAAATCTTAAAAGAAGGATACGACAGCCAGTTAATAGAAGTGGAGAAAAAATACGACAACGATATCCTTTCCGAAAAGCTGAAAGTATCCAGAAATAGGATAACAGCATTGACGGTTCTCGTGTTATTGGCCGTTGCAGTATCCATAATCATATACCTTGTGTCCAAAAACAAGGCAAGGAAGCGGGAACTCATACTGCGCAATGCCGTCAATGACCTGCAGTCATTAAGGGCAGAGCTTCTGTCCAAACAGGATGAGACCACCCGGCTGCACTCGCGCCTGCATGACACCGAAGCGTCAATGGAGCATCTTAAAAAGCAGATTGAGACTGAGGCGAAAAAGCACAACCAGGAGGCGGAGGAGCTGAAGAACCTCCGCGAATCGTTCGTAAGCCAGGCCACGTCCAACCAGGAACTGCTGACCCTCAACGGAAAGATGCTTGGCATGACCAAGACTCTCGCCGATATCTGCTACATATACGAAGGCTCTCCCAACATGCCAGGCAAGGTGGAGGAAGCTGTGAAGTCCATACTGTCGGATGAAGATACCCTAAACAACATACTGGGGAAAATGCTTGAGCTCACCTATCCCGGTTTCATGACCGGGCTCAGCAAGGAGTACCCCTCGCTCAATGACAGTGACCGCAAGCTGATAGTCCTGACGTGCTGCGGATTCTCATCCAATACGGCCAGCGTCATTTTGGGCATCAGCGTGCAGAACCTCAACGCCAGGAAATACAGGATAGCACGCAAGATGGGAATAGACGGGCGCATCTCATCCTTCATGAAGAAGAAATTATCCGAATACAGCGCACCTATAATAAAACTGGCTTAATATCAGCGCATTACCAAAAACTTCGCACACCCACAATTTATTTATCTGTAAATCAGGCAGATAAACCTACGGTAAAAGTGAACATCACTTTTACTCTTCTTACATATCGCTCATAATCACTCTTTTACAAACAATCTCCGTCACTAATCAAATTTGGACAAGAGACAGACTGATGCTATGTTTGCTGTCGCTAACAAAACCTATATATATGCAGTTTTTGAGAAAGATATTAGTCACTACAGTTATTGGCGCACTGCTTGTATCCGCAACAAGTTCTAATTGCATGGCAGGCAATAAAGAGCCTCACAATTGGAAAGGGACGCACGAGACATCCATCTCAGTAGGTCTTCCGCGCACCAATCTGTTCATGAACATCGCTTCACCGCTCAACTTCTCCCCCATGAACGGATTCAGCCGCGACAGGAACAACCGGGCCAATCTGCCGGTTTTCGGGATCGACTACGGATACAATGTGCTGAGCTGGCTCAACGTAGGACTGGGCTTCAACTATACTTACTACGAGACTCCCATAATTGATGACAGGAGCGATGCCGTCAGCTTCAACGAACACATCAACAGTATGCAGCTGATGGTAAGGCTGCGCTTCTACTGGCTGAACCGCGAGAAAGTCAGGCTGTACTCAACCGTCGGAGCCGGAATCCTCATACAGCACGGCAACATGCTGGACATGGACAGGCTGCCTGACAATCCGGTACGGACGGAGGTGGTTCCGTGGTTCGACCTCTGCGCCATCGGTGTTACTGTCGGACGCAGACTCTACGGCAACTTCCAGTTAGGGGCCATGAGCGCCGGACTGATATCCGCAGGTATCGGCTATCGTTTTTAGGAATATCAAAGACTTACTGTATGAAAACGCAGATCCTTCATTTTACACTATGCATCATCTGGACGCTCCTGTCCGCGCTCTCCTTATATGCGCAGGAAAGGCAGAATGACACACGGCACGACTGGAGCGGTACGGACGAGCTGACTGTCCTGGTCGGAACTCCATGGCCCGCTCCGTTCATCGACATGATATCCACACCGGGCATTTACGGCACGGAGTCCGTAAGGAACACGGACAGAAGACTCAGGCTTCCCGTCTTCGGACTGGAGTACAGCCACAACCTCACTGCCGTGATAGGATTCGGGGCAGGAATATACTACGGATACTACGAGACTCCTGTGAGCATTCCCGGAAACGGAACGGCACAGATGCACCGGACAGAGCACTCACACTACATGCAGCTAATCGCAAGGGTGCGGTTCAACTGGCTCAACCGCGAGAAAGTCAGGCTGTATTCAGCTGTCGGGGCGGGAGTTCTGGTCAAATACGACAACGAAATAAGATCCGGCCTGCTGCCTGAAATGCCGTATAGGTGCCGGACTCTTCCTTGGCTGGATCTCTGTGCCATCGGTGTAACCGCCGGACAGAGACTCTACGGGAACTTCCAGCTCGGAGTCATGTCCGCCGGATTCGTCACAGCCGGTATCGGTTATAGGTTCTAAGGACACAAGCAGTATGAACGCCCGAGGACAGCTTCGGTGTGACCGTCTACACCTCCGCCCTGCCGGCCAACGGCATGGAGTACGACTACGACCTCTCCGGCATCGGCGACGGGCTCTTCTGCCTCGTGCAGCGGTGCCGGACTTTAATACATCTTATAAGAAAGAGCTGATTAATTTAACCAATAAATATTGAGCAATATGAAAAAGGCACATCTTTTTTTAATCTGCGGACTTGCTGCAGCAGTCGGGACCGTCTCCTGCGAGGAGGAAAGGCCCATGGGTGAAAAAATCTATACGACGCACTTCATACAGAGTGTGACTTTCGCCGATGCTCTGGAATGCCGGGCTGTGGAGGAGGAAGGCGTGATATACCTTTACCTCGATGGCACGAGCCTTGAAAGGGCAGGGAAAGGCTCCACGAATAATTTTTACACCGAAATCGGAGACACGGCATACAATAGGTATGTTCCACAGGATCCGTCACTTGCCGCCGTGTTCGCCAACCAATTCGCTTCCATTGACATATCCAGTTCAGAACAGTTTCTGGACATACCCGCAGGGGAATCCATCGCCAAGTATGTAATCTTCCGCAGCGCAACGGCCATGCCGTACATTGAAAGCAAGTATACAGTTGAAGGTAACTGGTCGGAGATGGTCCTGGATGAGTTCATGATCGGTATGGGCAGGATGGACGGATACGACGGGCCGGGATACGAATGGTATCCTGAGTTCCAGCGCGACTGCTTCCACCCGGTGGTCAGGTCCCTCTCCGAGCTGACCCATGACGACCTGTTCCTGCTATGGGAGGGATATCCCGGATCATCGCTCAGGTTCACCGCAGTACCCGAGATAAAGAGCCACACGTTCACCGTCACGATGACCGACACGGACGGCAGCGTGCTCACCTGCTCAGTACCGTTCACCTTCCCGGAGCAGTAGGCAGCCAGTACCGTCAACACGTCACATCCGGCCGCCATCCGCACTATCAAGACAGTCTGATCCGGAGAGGCGGCCTTCCTTTATGAGCTGCCGGAAAATCCTGACATCCGGAGGTACTTGACAGGGACTCTAGCCGAAGTGTGATTCCGCTGACTGTTAGGTGCTCAACCTCGCACAAAGGTGCCCTGTCCGGCTTTCAAACCTGGACAGGGCACCTTTGTAAAATGCAATAATTTGATAATAAGCGCGTTGTAATTTATCAGCTTGCCCGGCCTGCTGTTTTGCTGGTGACGGTTGTGGGGCAGAGCTGACAGATGCAGAGTCGGGAAGAAGGTGTGGTGCAGAAGTCAATTATGTCAGGTGGGTGACATATCTCAATTTTTCTGTAGAAAAAATCAAAACAGTTTCTTATTTTTGCATGATAAATCAATGATACGATGACACAGGAAGAAGTATTCAAGCAACTTACCGCCCATGCCAAGGAGTACGGTTTCGTGTTCCAGTCAAGCGAGATATATGACGGTCTCAGCGCCGTATATGACTACGGCCAGATGGGCGTCGAGCTCAAGAACAACATAAAGAAATACTGGTGGGACGCCATGGTGCGTCTCAACGAGAATATCGTCGGCATCGACTCGGCCATATTCATGCATCCCAAGATATGGCAGGCCTCCGGCCATGTGGGTGCCTTCAATGACCCGCTTATCGACAACAAGGACTCCAAGAAGCGTTACCGTGCCGACGTGCTTATCGAGGACTACATCGCAAAACTGGAGGAGAAGATAGCCAAGGAGGTCGAGAAAGGCCGCCGCAAGTTCGGCGAGAGCTTCAACGAGGAGCAGTTCCGTGCCACCAATCCCAACGTGCTGCGCAACCGGCAGAAGATGGACGAGGTTCGCTCCCGCATGACGGAGGCGTTGAATGCCAACGACCTGCAGGGGCTGCGTGACATCATCATCGACTGTGGCATCGTCTGCCCCATCTCCGGTACCAAGAACTGGACTGAGGTGCGTCAGTTCAACCTGATGTTCTCCACCCAGCTCGGCAACATCTCCGGAGAGGACGGCATCATCTACCTCCGTCCCGAGACGGCCCAGGGTATTTTTGTCAATTTTCTCAATGTACAGAAGACCGGCCGCATGAAGATTCCATTCGGTATTGCCCAGATAGGCAAGGCATTCCGCAACGAGATAGTGGCCCGTCAGTTCATCTTCCGCATGAGGGAGTTCGAGCAGATGGAGATGCAGTTCTTCGTGCGTCCCGGCTCGGAGCTGGAGTGGTTCTCCAAGTGGAAGGAGGCCCGCCTGCAGTGGCACAAGGCTCTCGGACTGGGAGATGAGAAGTACCGTTTCCATGATCACGAGAAGCTGGCCCACTATGCCAACGCGGCCACCGACATCGAGTTCGAGTTCCCCTTCGGCTTCAAGGAACTGGAAGGCATTCACTCGCGGACCGATTTCGACCTGAGCAATCACCAGAAATTCTCCGGCCGCAAGATTCAGTATTTTGATCCAGAGACAGGGGAAAGCTACACCCCTTACGTCATAGAGACATCCATCGGTCTCGACAGGATGTTCCTGGCCGTGCTCTCCGCATCCTACTGCGAGGAAAAGCTGGACAACGGGGAGGAGAGGGTCGTGCTCCGTATACCTCCTGTGCTTGCGCCGGTCAAACTTGCAGTACTGCCTTTGGTCAAGAAGGACGGGCTGCCTGAGATTGCGAGGGATATCATTGATGACCTCAAGTTCGACTTCAATTGCCAGTACGACGAGAAGGACAGCATCGGCAAGCGTTACCGCCGCCAGGACGCCATCGGTACGCCTTACTGCATCACGGTGGACCATCAGACCAAGGAGGACAACTGCGTGACCCTCCGCAACCGCGATACGATGGAGCAGGAGCGTATCCCTATCGCCGAGGTCGGACGCATCATCAGGGAGAGGACGGATTACAAGCCGGTTTTACAGAAACTGAATAAGATAGGATAACATTATGGCTACTACAGAAGTAAAGTATCTTGGACTGGACCTGAAGAGTCCGGTGGTTGTCAGCAGTTGCTCATTGACCGCTGATGTGGACAAAGTAAAGGAAATGCAGCGTGCCGGAGCCGGTGCCGTGGTGATGAAGTCTCTCTTCGAGGAGCAGATTCGTGGAGAGGTGGAGTTCATGGCGTCTGCCGGACATTCGTATCCCGAGATGGACGACTACCTTCATGCCTACATCCGTTCCAATTCCATAGCTCAGTACACGGAGAAGGTGAAGGCGCTGAAGCAGGCCGTGACGATACCTGTCATAGCCAGTATCAACTGCTACAGCCCCGGTGAGTGGGTAGAGTATGCCCGTCAGATAGAGGCTGCCGGTGCCGATGCCTTGGAGGTCAATCTTTACGATATGGCGACAGATCCCAAGACCTCACCTGCCTCCATTGAGGAAGGCTACATCAGTGTGGTGCGTTCCATCGTATCTGAGTTGCGGATCCCTGTGGCCGTAAAGATAGGCCAGCACTTTACCGGCATAGTCAATTTCGCGGACCGTCTGGTATCCTGCGGAGCGAAAGGCGTAGTGATATTCAACCGTTTCTTCAGACCGGACATCGATATCGACAATTTCAGACTGGTGCCTGCAGCACCGCTGTCCCATGAGGGAGAGTACGGCGAAGTGCTTCGCTGGACGGCGATACTCTCGTCGGCGGTCAAGACCGATATCGCGGCGACTACCGGTATCCACACTCCGGAGACGGCCATAAAGATGATACTGGCAGGGGCATCGGCGGTTCAGGTCTGCTCGGTGATATATCAGAAGGGCGCAGGCGTTATAGCCGCATTCAATGATAGAATTCAGAAGTTCTTGGAAGACAACAATGTAGAAAATCTTTCCCAGATACGGGGCCGTCTGAACTATTCCACTATAGCGGACCCGGCAATGTACGAGCGCGTCCAGTTCATGAAGACTTTCGGTTCCCTCGCCCTGTAGTATCCAGCAGGGCGGCATAGCGTCCGGCGAGTGAGCGGCGGGTGTATGCTGATATGGCCTCGGTATTTGGCTCAAATGCCAGAGTGCGTGTGTACAGAGCGGTGATGTAGGCTTTGAGCGGGGCATCCTCGTTCCAATCAAACATTTTACCGGTATTGGTGGCGGCAAGGGATTGTTCTAAGACGCTGCCGTGCGGGCCGAATGCTGCGATGGGACGGCCGGCGGCAAGGTATTCGAAGTATTTTCCGGTCAGGATGCCGGCTGCCTCGGGCTCTTCCCGCAGGGGCAGCAGGAGCAGGTCTGCGGCCTTCTGCAGGCTATTGGCCTCGTGGTGGGGAATGTATCCGCGATCGGTCAGGTGGTCGCCGAGGCCGGCCTTACGCACTGCGGCGAGGATCTCCGAGTCGGTCTTTCCGGCAAATGTCAGATGCAGGTCGCGGTTGAAATCCGGATTCTCCCGGCACAGCTCCGCGAGGATTTTCCACAGTTTGCGGGGATTGCCCTCCGCCGAGAAAAGGCCGGTGTGTACGAGGTTGAACCCTTCCGGCAACTGCGCAGCCGTTATGCCCGCGAAATCATCCTCGTCGTAGCCGTTCTCGATTACGTGGAACTTGCCGCAGGACTTCTCAAGGCCCTCTGCCTTTCCGCTATCGGGACTGTCCTTCTGCTCCCCCAATTCCTCCAAGAAATCCCGCACCATACTGTCCGTGACCGCCACCACCTGGTCGGCCTCACGCAGCACCGACAGCTCCATTGCTGCATATCGCTTCCTGCTGCGGCGGGTCAGCGGCAGATGCTTGAAGTAGAATATCCGGGTCCACGGGTCGCGGAAGTCGGCTGTCCAGGGGATGCCTGTCGAGCGGTGCAGTGCCCTTGCAATCAGGTGCATGGAGTGAGGAGGCCCGGTACTGACGATGGCATCCACGGGATGCTCGCGGAGGTATTTTTTCAGAAATCTGACGGAGGGACGGATCCACAGGCAGCGGGGGTCGGGTACGAAGACGTTGGCCCTGAGCCAGAGGGACAGGCGCATCATCGGGGACTTGCGGCCCACGGCGTTGATGGGATTGACGGCTCCTGGGCCTGCCTGTTTCCCACTACCGTCCTTCTGTCCGCTTTTCTTTGCCCCCTTGCTGCCGGTCAGCGCATTGAATATTGCGTATGGCTCCAGAATGGGCCGCTTGATGATCTCCGCCTCAGGACAGACATCCCTCAGCAGAGACTCGTCTGTCATTCCAGCGTCCGGGTTCGAAGGAGTGTAGATGACCGGCTGCCAGCCGTGCTGCGGCAGATATTTGGACATCTTGAGCCACCTCTGCACGCCGGAACCGGCTGTCGGTGGCCAGTAATACGTTATAATCAGCACCCGTTTCATTTTTCTCATTTTCCTACAAACATACTCACAATCGGACAGCAAAGCAAATACTTCGGCGTGAATCAGACCTCAGCAGGAGTCTTCTTCCCCGGTTGTGCAGACTGCATGCTGCCTTTGCCGCTGATTCTCGCACCCGAGCAGTTGCCGGTGAAAGAGCGGAAGTGCTACCGCCTTTTCCGCAGTGTGTCTGCCTTATAGAAAATTTACATAAATTTGTCCCATAGTTGCAGTAATTTTGTAAGGCGATGGAACAGCGGGATTACATCAAACGTCAGATTGAGCAGATAGGCATAATGCTCGAACGGATGTTCAGCACTCTGCTCGGACTGCGGTCTGGTGGAAACACGGGCTCGGTCGTGAGGCAGCTTTGTGGAGAGTTCAAGGAAGAACTGGACATCGACATAGACACGCTGATTCAGGCCGATCAGGACACTGTCATTAGAGTGTTGCAGTCCAAGGGCTTCGATTACGACTTGTTGGTAAGGCTGCGGTCTGTCATCGACAGTATGGCCTCGTCTCTTCAGGATGGAGATCCGGCAAAAGACAGCTTGACATCCTTGTCGGACAAGCTGGGTGCCGGCACCAGGGCTGCCTATTCCACGGCGGACTTCTCGGATTTTCAGTAGGGTCACATCGCTTTGCCGTTGATCTGCACCATATCGGTGTCACATCATCTTCCCGCTCATCGGCTCCCCGCTGAGTAGCTTCACCTGCCTTTTATCTCTTTCTTTCCACAACGGCGCCGAATCGCGGGAAATGCTGCCGTTGTAGAGAAGGGTTATCGTGCGGACCCTGTCTATAGGCCGTACAAACGTGCCTATGTCATCTCTTTCTTTCCACAACGGCACCGAATCGCGGGAAGTGCTGCCGTTGTGGAGAAGGGTTGTCGTACGGACCCTGTCTATAGGCCGTACAAACGTGCTTATGTCATCTCTTTCTTTCCACAACGGCACTGAATCGCGGGAAATGCTGTCGTTGTGGAGAAGGGTTATCGCAGCCGATGAAAGCAGGTGAAGCAGGTGTGAGCCTGTGCGGATTCGGTTCGGGCATGGTGCCGGGAGATGGCTCTGGAATGATGCGCTCCTGCAAAACGGATATGTCTCAAATTTTGGGCAAAGTCAAAACAGTTTGTTATTTTTGCCTTTCTTAAAATGACGCGACCCGATATGGCAAAAAATGATAAAAAGGAAAAGGAGGATACGCCGCTTATCAAGCAGTACTACAAGTTCAAGGCGGCTTGTCCGGAGGCCTTGCTGCTGATGAGAGTGGGGGACTTCTATGAGACTTACGGAGAAGACGCGGTAAAGGCAAGTAAGGTGCTGGGCATAGTGCAGACCCGTAAGTCCAACGGAGAGCAGGGCTATATCGAGTTGGCCGGTTTTCCGCATCACTCGCTTGAAAGTTATATGCCCAAGCTGGTACGGGCCGGTTACAAGGTGGCCGTCTGTGACCAGCTGGAGGACCCGAAATTAGCCAAGAAGCTGGTCAGGAGAGGTGTGACCGAGATAGTTACTCCCGGTGTGGTCTACAGCGATCAGGTGCTTACTGGCAAGGAGAACAACTATATAGCTTCTCTGTGTTTCTACAAGGACAAGGGTGGAGTCGCCTTTCTGGATGTGTCTACCGGGGCTTTCAAGGTGGCCGAGGGCGATCTGGATTATCTGGACCTGCTGATATCCGATTTCTCGCCCAAGGAGCTGTTGGTGCAGAAAGGGTTTGAGAAAGGGGTGCGCGAGCGTTTCACGACTCCGGCCTCGAATATCTATATCTCGACTATGGAGGGCTGGGCCTTTGTCTATGAGTCGGCTTACCGCAAGCTTATCAAGCACTTCAAGACGGATTCGCTGAAGGGTTTCGGAGTGGAGTCCTTGAGATTGGGCGTGACGGCTGCCGGAGCCCTGCTCTTCTATCTGGAATCCAACCGTCTGGAGGATACCGAATACATTCCGGGCCGCACTTTGGCTCAGATAAGCGGCATATCCCGTATCGATGAGAGCGAGTTTGTCTGGCTGGACCGTTTTACTGTCCGCAATCTGGAGCTCGTGGAGCCGGCTGCGCCCGGTGGTGTGACTCTGCTGGACGTGATAGACAAGACCTCGTCGCCGATGGGGGCGCGTCTGCTGCGCTCGTGGCTGACCATGCCGTCCAAGGACTTGCAGGAGATAACGTCCAGGCAGGATGCGGTGGAGGCCCTGCTCGCTGACCGGGAACTGGCCTCGACTCTGTCGGACAGGATATCGGATATGGGTGATATGGAGCGCATACTCTCCAGGGTGGCCTCGGGCCGTGTCTCTCCCCGGGAGGTGATGCAGTTGCGCAGAGGTATCGGTCAGCTGTTGCCGGTCAAGGCGCTTATCCTGGAAAAAGTAAAAAAAGGCCCTCTGGCGAGGATGGCCAAGGAGATAGATGAATGTACGGAGCTTCGGGAGACGCTGGCCCGTAAACTCTCGGCCGACCCGGCCGCCCAGATAGGCAAGGGCGAGGTTATCGCCGCTGGGGTGGACGCGGAACTGGACGAGTTGCGCGGCATAGCCGCACACGGCAAGGATATCATCGCCGGCATACAGCAGCGCGAGATAGAACGTACCGGTATATCGTCTCTGAGAATCAGCTACAACAATGTCTTCGGTTACTATCTGGAGGTACGCAATACCCACAAGGAAAAAGTGCCGCCGGAGTGGATACGCAAGCAGACTCTTGTCTCAGCGGAAAGGTATATTACTCCGGAGCTGAAGGAGTATGAGGAGAAGATCAGCGGAGCAGAGGAGAAGATATATTCCATCGAGAGTCGGATATATAACGAATTGATAACGTTTATCCAGACGTATATACCGGTAGTGCAGAGGGATGCCGCGCTGATAGCTCGTCTGGACTGCCTGCTCTCGTTTGCCCGGGTCGCCGAGGACTACGGTTACTGCCGCCCGCTGGTGGACGATGGCGATATTCTGAAGATTGAGCAGGGCCGTCATCCGGTCATAGAGCGCATGATGCCCGCCGGTGAGGAGTACGTGGCCAATGACCTGTATCTGGACAGGGAGACGCAGCAGATAATCATTCTCACCGGTCCCAACATGTCCGGTAAGTCCGCTCTTCTGAGGCAGACGGCCCTGATAGCCGTCATGGCCCAGATAGGCTCCTACGTGCCGGCCAAGTCTGCGCACATCAGTCTGTTCGACAAGATATTTACCCGTGTCGGCGCCTCCGACAACATATCGCGCGGCGAGTCCACCTTCATGGTAGAGATGCTGGAGACCGCCGCTATTCTCAACAATATGACACCGCGCTCGCTGATACTGCTGGACGAGATAGGCCGCGGTACCAGTACTTTCGACGGTATGTCCATCGCCTGGGCCATCGTAGAGTACATACACGAGCACGGAGACGGGGCCAAGACTCTGTTCGCAACGCACTATCACGAGCTCAACGAGCTGGAGGAAAATTACAAAAGGGTAAAAAACTTTCACATAGCGGTGAAGGAGTCTGACGGAAAAATCTTATTTTTGAGGAAACTTTGCGAGGGAGGTGTCGCGCACAGCTTCGGTATCCATGTCGCCAGACTGGCCGGTGTGCCGCCCGAAGTGGTTCGTTCGGCCGAGAAGATACTCAAGAAACTGGAGGCCGGCTCTTCGGGCAGTGACTCCATCAAGGGCAGGGTCCAGTCCCTGAGACAGCGGAAGCGGGACCGGAGCGCGGCGGAGAGCGAGGTGCAGCTTTCCATCTTCCAACTCGATGACCCGCTTCTGGAGAGCATCAGGGATACATTGAAGAAAATGGATATGAACTCAATGACTCCGATGGATGCCTTTGATATGCTGCGGGAGCTCCAGCGCAAGGTGGGCATTACGAAGTAAATAATAATTCTGTACATCATGAAAAAGTTTGTGAAAGAGCTGAGGATTGTGGCGGGACTGGTTGCGGAGAGCGCTTCTTTCGCCTTTTTCTCCATCAAGTCGGACAAGTTGAGGACATTTCTGTCCCTATTCGGAGTGACTGTGGGTATTTTTTCCATAGTCGCGGTCTTCTGTGCGGTGGATTCTCTTAGGGACAATATCATGGAGGGGGTGCGTTCCTTCGGAAGCGATGTGGTCTATATCGACCGTTTCCCCATGTCGCAGGAAGAGGATGAGAACGGGGAGCTGTTGAACTGGTGGGATTATCTTCAGCGGCCTGAGATCACGGAGGAAGATTTTGAGTTCGTGTCCCGCAATACCTCCTTGTCCAAGAGTGTGGTCTACGTGGTTATGGGCAACGGCAGCGCCTCATACAGACGGCGCAGTTATGACAATGCGTATTTGCTGATTACTACCGGCGGTCTGGAGGGTGTGATGAATATAGAGCTGGAGAATGGACGCAATTTCTCGGAGCAGGAGGCCCGGGGCGGAGCCAATGTCGCTGTACTGGGGCATTCCGTGGCGCAGGAACTGTTCGGCAATGAGGACCCTGTAGGCAAGAAGGTCAAGATTCGCGGCAGCAGGGCCATCGTTGTGGGTGTACTCGCCGCTCAGGGAGAGAGCATGGCGTCTATGGTCGATACAGACAATGCAGTCATCTTGCCGCTGCAGTACGGCAAGACTGTGCTGGCCTCGTCATGGGGTTCCGGTATGATGTTGGCTGCTCCGGTGGATGATGCTGACCGTCAGGCGTTTCTGAACGAATTGAGGATGCTGATGCGCTCCTGTCACGGTCTGTCTCCTTCCGAGCGGGATGATTTTTCGCTCAATGAGATGACATTTCTGCTGGACATGCTCGATACGGTCTTCTCCGGAATTGCCAGAGCCGGCTGGATTATCGGAGCATTCTCCCTTATCATAGGCGGCTTCGGGATTGCCAACATCATGTTTGTCTCCGTGCAGGAGCGCATGAGCCAGATTGGGATTCAGAAAGCTCTGGGAGCCAGACGGTACGTCATCATGACCCAGTTCATGGTGGAGGCGTCTTTCCTGTCCCTTGCCGGCGGTCTGACTGGCATCCTGCTGGTGCTGCTGGTATCGCTGCCGGTCAATGCACTATCTCAGTCGTTCACTATCTCGGTGTCCTTGGACAATGCCCTTGGCGGCATGCTCATAGCGGTGGCTCTCGGCATCCTCTCCGGCCTCATTCCAGCCTGGAAGGCCGCGACGGTCGATCCAGTCCGCGCTATCAACGCCTGATACTAACTGTCCGGATTTTTAATTGATCGGGGCAGTAAGAAACTGATTTTTTTTAATTTTGCATAAAAAGGAGGAGAAAACCATGGTATATTACGGAGATGAGATTGTCCGCTTCGACTGGGCCATAAAGCGGTTGCTTAGGCAGAAGGCCAATTTCGCGGTATTGAACAGTTTCTTGAGCGAGTTGATCGGGGAAAAGATCAGCATACAGCGCATGCTTGAGAGTGAGGGAAACAAGGAGACTGCCGATGACAAGTTCAACAGGGTTGACGTGCTTGCGGAGAATTCCAAGAGAGACCTTATTATCATTGAGATTCAGAATAACGCGGAAGTCTACTACTTCCAAAGGATGCTGTACGGTACCTCGAAGGCCATAACCGAGTACATCTATGAGGGAGACGAGTATTCCAAGATACGTAAAGTGTATTCTGTCAACATAGTCTATTTTGACATAGGACAGGGAGATGACTACATCTATCACGGCAAGTCGGTATTCAAGGGTGTGCATACGGGTGACACGCTCCGGCTCTCCGTGAAGCAGCAGGAGAAGTTCACCAAAGAAGATGTCGGAGATCTTTTCCCTGAATACTACATCCTGAGAGTAAACGAGTTCAACCAGCATGCCGTGACACCGTTGGACGAATGGATAAAGTTCCTTAAATCTGGTAAAATCGACGAGGATACAAAGGTTGAGGGTCTGCGTCTGGCCCGCAGGCAGCTTCGCATGTCCAGTCTCTCGCGAGAGGAGCGCATGGCATACGAACGCCATATTGAGAACAGGCGTATACAATGGGATGTACTTAACACCGCCCGGGATGAGGGACTGGCGGAAGGTAGGGCAGAAGGTAGGGCAGAAGCCATCTATGATGTCGTACGTAACATGAAATCGCAGGGTCTGCCTGTCGAACTGATTGCAAAGACGACAGGCCTTTCACGGGAAGATATTGACAAGCTCTGATTTTTGGAGCGGACATGGAGGATCGGTTATTCCAATATGACATGTCGGGCATCATGTAAGATTGTGCAGTATGTGAACAGCACTCCCGATGACCACCACGAGACATATCTGCCACTATTGCAAGACAACTATCACAGCAACAGCTCTCTGTATGGCGGCTACGAGATCATAGTGCCGGAGGGCATTGTGATATCCGGAATTGTAGATGTGGCTGTTACAGACAGTATGCTGATTGCATTGGGGAACACGGACTCCGGGCTGGTCAGTGTGTTTGACCGCAGCTGACGGTACGAGAGGTCCTTCCTGACACAGTTTATACGGTACGCGGACAACCAGGAGATACTCGCCAACAGGGAGAGAATCAAGCAGTTGTCTTACGAGTCCAACCAGATAATCCTGCTAATGGACATCCCCAGATGAGACTCCCAAGAAACGGTATTGTACACAGCAGCCCCCGCCGCAGAGTCTACGGGCGGGGGCTGCTGTCTGTATGTTTCTCAGAGAGACGGATTATTTCTTGTAGGCGAAGTGGAAGCCGTCAGTCTTGTCCCAGTCTCCCCGGGTGAAGTCGGGCACCTCTACGGGCATATTGCCGTGGAACATTGAGACTGCTCCGAGCTCTCCGACGCAGGACCACTCGGCAGCGTCATATACGTCCATGTCCAGAGGCAGGCCGTTGCGCAGGCAGTAGACGAGGCGGTAGTCCATGACGAAGTCCATGCCGCCGTGGCCGCCGACGCTCTTGGCTATCTCGCCCACTTCGCGGTGGATAGGGTGCATGTATTTCTCCATCAGGGCTAGACGGGCTTCTTCCGGGACGAAACTGTGGGAGCTCAGGTCCTCGTGGTCGGGCACCTCGTCTGTGTCGATGTTCTCAGGTACAAAGGCAAAGCCCTCAATCGGATACTTGTTGGCGAAACCTTCAGTTCCGGTAAGCTGGTATTTGCGGTCGTAGGGACGGGGAGTCATGACGTTGTGGTGTATCTCTATCATCTTGCCGTTGGCGGTACGCAGCAGTGTGATGGTGTAGTCGCCGTTGGCGCAGGTGTCCATGTCCATCTTCTCGCGTACCAGTTTGGTACCGTTGACGGACTTGGTGTCGAAGGCCACCAGAGTCTCCAGCTTGTCGCCGCGGTGGATGTTCATCGCCTGACATACGGGACCGAAGCCGTGAGTAGCGTATACATCGCCGCGGTGATCCTGGTTGAAGTCCAGTCTCCAGTTGCCCTGGTATTCGTCCCAGAAAGGCTCAAGGTTGTGGATATAGCCGCCGGCTCCGTGGAGAACCTCTCCGAAGAGACCCTGCTGGGCCATATTGAGGGCTGTCATCTCGAAGAAGTCGTATACGCAGTTCTCCAGCATCATGCAGTGCCTTTGGGTACGCTCGGCGGTGTTGACCAGCTCCCAGCACTCAGCCAGGGATGTGGCTGCAGGAACCTCTACGGCCACGTGCTTGCCCATCTCCATGGCAAATACGGCCATCTCCACATGGTTCTGCCAGGGTGTCACGATGTAGACGAGGTCTATGTCGTCTCTCTGGCACAGCTCTTTCCAGCCGTCCTCGCCACTATATTCCTGGGCGTGTGGACGACCGGCCTTTTTCAGGATTTTCTGAGCGGCGGCGGCTCTTTCGGGATAGAGGTCGCAGAGAGCCTTGATCTCAGTACCTTCGATGTGGGTAAAACGCTCCACCGCACCGGGACCTCTCATACCCAGGCCGATGAAGCCTACGCGCACGACTTTCATAGGCTCTACGGCCAGTCCGAGTACGGACTTCTGTCCCTCTACTCTGGGAGGTGTCTGGAATACGATTCTTCCATTCTGAATGTCATAGGGAACGGAACTGTCATAGTGTCTGACAGAGTCGCAGGATGCCGTCATCAGCATTGACACAGTCACCGCGAGTGTGAAAAAGATGTTTCCGAGTTTCATATTAATGGGCTTTAGTATTGGTTTTCAGTAATATTGTAAGTTCCACGAACATTTCCACCGAGAGCTGCTCAGGACGCATGTCCAGTAGTGGAGACCCGGTATCCGTCAGAGAGTATTCTCCCAAAAGGGGCTTTATGGAGTTGCGTATGGTCTTGCGTCTCATGTTGAAGCAGGTCTTGACCACCCTCTTGAACAGGGCCTCGTCGCAGCCGAGGGAAGTCCTGCCGTTGCGTCTTATACGGATTACCGCCGAGCGTACCTTCGGGGGAGGGGTGAACGAGCCCGGCTCTACAGTGAACAGATATTCGATGTCGTACCACGCCTGCAGCAGCACCGATAGGATGCCGTAGGCCTTGTTGCCGGGAGGCGAGGCGAGACGGTCCGCCACCTCCTTCTGGATCATCCCCACTGCGAACGGGATATTGTCCTTGTGCTCCAGTATCTTGAAAAATATCTGCGAGGAGATATTGTACGGGAAATTCCCGATGACAGCCAGTTTTCCGGGGAATATTTTCCCGATATCCATTCTCAGGAAATCTTCCTCGTAGAGCCGCGGCCTGATGGAGGGATAGTTCTGAATCAGATATTCCACCGATTCCCCGTCTATCTCCACCGCCCTGAAATCCAGCCCTTCCTCCTGCAGCAGATATTTCGTAAGCACTCCCATGCCCGGACCGACCTCAAGCACTGAGCACCCCGCACCGCGTGGATCCATCTCTAAAAGAGATTCCACTATCCTGTGCGCAATGCCCTCGTCGTTTAGAAAATGCTGTCCTAACTGTTTTTTCGCCCTGACTTTCATATAGAATGCAAACTTAGGGAAAAATGACGGAATAACCGCAGAAAACATCGGCAATTGCCTGTCAGGAGTGTCAAATGGTCTGGAACGGCGGTATATCCCGGGTGCGGAAGGACTCGCGGGCCTTGCGGACGTATAGCCGGAGTACGTCTTCGGGCAGGCGGGTATGCGCCAGCAGGCTGCGGGTGGTGTCGGGGTGCTTTGCCAGGGCTGTGGCCATGAGCCATGCCATGCCCATGCGGACGTAGTAGGGAGGTCTGCCTGCCGTCAGTCCGGGGCACAGGTCCTCGCTGTCCCTGCTGACCTTACCCTGCCGGTAGTCAGAATGTATATGCTCCAGGTCAATACTTTCCATTATCTTGAATATCTCCGGCAGCGAGCTTTCCTCCATCATCCGCGACATGTACAGGATGAGGCCGAAGCGGACTTCGAACTCCCGGCCAGAGGACAGATACGGCCGGATGAAATCCCAGGTCCTGCCGTCCGGACGGGCCCATCTGGCATCGGCGCAGACACAGTCGCACACCGCCCAGTTGTCGATATGGGGAACAAATACCCGCAGTCTGTCAAGCCGCTCTTCCAGCGGCAGTCTCATCCGGTTGAGCATCATGCCCCACACCATGTACTCCTCGTAATACAGGCTGCGCTCCGGGGCCGCCTCGAACCGTTCGATGAGTTCCCCGCCCTGTTCTTCTTCCGATGCCAGCCGTGCGGCTATTTTCCTCATGTCCGGAATGTGCAGGCCGAGCACGGAAGTACCCGGCAGCGGATTGATTATGCGGATGTGCCCCTTGCGGTACCGGGCATCGCTCATGAATTTTTCTGATATGTAAGGCTCCAGTATTTTCTCTATCATGATGAAATGTATGTTGCTTATTATTAGTGATTTAATTCGGGTTCGCTCTTAAATCGCTCTTAAATCGCTCTTAAATCGCTCTTAAATTATTTGTCCAAAAGAGTCCACGATGACTGATTGCCGGCGGTGGTGTTGGCTATTATTTTCTTTAATCTGAGTTTGCTCAGCAAATTGCCTATTTTGGCCTTTTTCTGTTTGTCGTTCAGCTGATCAGAGAGGACATTCCACAGAAGCCGGTCTATTTCCTGACGGGAAAGTCTGCCGTGATCTTTCAGGGACTTAATCAGCAGGCTTTCGCAAGATTCTGCATCAAGGCCCTTATGCTTTGAGTATTCTACTTTCTGATTTGTTTTCTGTGCTACCCTTTTTGCCACAAACAGATTGGGTTTTCTGCCCTCGATGAGTCCGTTTTTACGCAGCAGGGAGACTGCACTTTCTTCTAAAGTTTTCCCTTTCTGGACTTGATCCAACAACACCGCTTCTGTCAGGCTGATGTCATGGTTCTCCATAAGTATCAGACTGTAATTCTCGTCTATGACCGCACCGGGCAGGTGCATAGTTACGTGCGTGTCATCGGTACCGTCATAGTCCGGCATGGGCAGGTAGCGCTCTTTTTGCCGCACATACAGATTGTGGATACCGTATCCTTGGGAGTCAATCATTTTTAAGTTCACCATGGCTTTCATCAAGAAGGGATTGCGGTAGCGTCTAGGTGTCTTGGTCCCAAGAACGTACTGTTCATAGTTGCCGTCAAAGAAATCTCCTGCATTTTCGAAAGTCAGCCGGTCTTTTTCTTCGGTGATTATGATCCTTTCGTCTTTAGTGTAGTCTTGATGAGCTATACAGTTGTGCAGTCCTTCCAGAATACTGCGTGTATCGTATTTCCATATCTCTGCCGGAATGAGAGAGTCATGTGGGTATATCTTAAAACGGTAGTTCCTGATTTTCAGCATAAGCTCAGTCGTTGTCCGTATGAACGGGATGGTGAACAGCTGGCTGAATGTATCATCGTCCTGAATGCATTTCCAGTTCATCTGCGCGATGTGGCGGAGCTTGTATGCCTTTTCAGGTTTCCCCACAAGAAGCAAGGCCGTGCGTGTAATTTTTCCATCCTGCGTCAGTCCCGCTTTGTCCAGAAAGACCTCGTCACTCCATTCTTGTATGGCTTCCGCATAGTCCGGAAAACGCTGCCTGTAGCCGTCCCGTGCCATTCGGACAGCATCTTTGTCCAGATCATCGGCATCAGCTCCTTCAATACATTCTGCCGTCCAGTCAACTCGGGAATTGTAGATTGCGCGTGTCCATTCCGGGTATTGGCTGAGTTCTGTTGTATGACTGTCCACTCTAATCCAGGACTTGTTCATGTAGCACGTCGGTTCATTGACAGCCGCAGGAATCTTGAAGATTGTAATCTTAAGGCTCTTATTACCATGGTAACAGAAGTCTGTGATGGAAAAGTTTATTTTGGGACTTATCATTCTGCGCAGATATAGTTCCAGTGCCTGGCTACCTTTGGCTTTTACTTTTGAAGCATCGAAACAGGTCCCTTTTATTTCAAGAGTTCCGTCATCTATCCCGAAGTAGAGATAACCGAAGTCTTGTCTGTCAAGGCAAGCTCCGTTTGAGAGTGCGGAGATATACCGTCCGAGTCTATCCGCATCCTGATAGTTGGATTTGAATTCCAGATATCGGTTTTCCTTTCTGGCACATCTAATCTGTTCGTCCAGCAGAAGGGAGTATAACTTATCTTTATTTGTGTAGTTAATCATGTAGACAAAGATAGCAATAAAGAAGGAAAATGGTAAATTTGCCGCCATGAAACAGCGGGATGATACGTCGTTCATACGGTCTTTGATTGCTGAGGGCGAGCACGTCCGGCAGGATTTCAAGTTCGAGGTTTCGGACTCGCGGAAGATTGCGCGGTCGCTGTCGGCGTTTGCCAATACCGAGGGCGGAAGGCTGCTTATCGGGGTCAAGGACAACGGCCGTATTGCGGGAGTGCGCAGCGAGGAGGAGATGTACATGGTGGAGGCTGCAGCAAAGGTCTATTGTGACCCGGAGGTCGAGGTGGAGATGCGGGTGTATCGTCCGGAAGGCCGTTCCGTGCTGATCGCCTCGGTGGAGCCTGCCCCGCGCAAGCCGGTGATGGTGAAGGAGGAGGGCGGGCGGAAACTGGCTTACGTGCGTATCGCGGATGAGAATATTTTAGCTTCGCCGGTGCATATCGGGGTGTGGCGGTGCGAGGCAGACAATGGCCGTGGCGGCAGTGCGGGCAGAATGTCGCCGGGTCTCGGATACGGAGTCCCTGGCTCCGGATATGAGACTTCCGGTTCCGGACACCGGGTTTCGGATTCATGGTTGCGTCAAGACCCGGTCTCGGTGACGTTCACGGAACAGGAAAGGGGACTGCTCGCCGTCATCGCAGCCGCTTCAGGCAGTACCTCCCGTCAGTTTGCCCAGTCCGGCTTGCCTGCAGCCCGTACCGGTTCCTGCACTTCTGTCTCCCCTGCTTCCCCGGTTTCCTCTTGCGGCCTGACCCTCCAGCAGATATGCCGCCTCGTGACCATCCCCCGCCGTCGGGTCATCCATCTGCTCTCGCTCTTCGTGCACTGGAGACTCGTCGGAATCCGTCACGACAGCCGCGGCTTTCTCTATTATGCGTGTGATGCGTGTGAGCATATCTAAACCACATCTGCTGGACTTGGAGGTTGCGGATGTGGTCTTTTGTGTCTACAGGAATGTCTCCGGTTCGCGGCGGGTGGAGCAGTGCTCGTGGAGGAAGGCGGCGAAGGGGGTGCTGTAGGTGCGCATTCCGGCGGGGCAGGCCTTGACGCAGGCGCAGCAGCGGATGCAGAGGGAGGGGGCTGTCAGCACTTTCATGGAGCCGGAGTCCAGGACAATGGCTCCGGTGGGGCAGACTGCTGCACATTCACCGCAGAGCGGGCAGCCGTCGGCGCTCACGGGTACAGCCGGGGTTGAGGCAGTTCCGGAGTGGGGCTGGGAAGCTGCCGTTGGGGTAGATGGCCGTGCAGGCTCTTTGTACGGACGGTTTCCCTTGATGTGGAAAGGCGCGAATGCTCCCGGGCTTTCCAGTTTGCGGGCACACTCTCCTCCGAAGATGCTGGCATCGGCCAGGTCCATGGAATCGGGACGGCCCTCGGCCACGGGCATCCCGGGAGTGCTGTAGCTGTGCTCTCCGATGAAGGCTCCGGCGGCGAACGGGGTGAGGCCCAGCAAGAGGGCCATGTCGTAGAGCTCGACCAGCGCGTCCTCATAATCCCGGTTGCCGTAGGTCACCGTAACTACGGCCGGTATGGATGCTCCTGCGGCTACCTGGATGCGCTTGAGCCGCCGGACTGCCTCCGGTGCGACCCTGCCCGCGTAGACCGGTGCGCCGAGGACTACGGTTTCGCCCGAAGTCAGGATTATCGGCTCATCGGACCTGTCGAGGGTCAGGTCTATAGTCCTGACAAGCATTGAACATGAGGCAGAGGCTTCTGCGTTTCCTTCCGAGCCGCAACGGGCACGGGCCATTCCGGCAGCCACGGCCTCGGCAATAGTCTTTGAAGTATGTGTCGGTGAAAAGCATATCACCGTGATTGCAGTAATCGTATTCATAATGTCTTGTTGGATTCCAGTTCCAAAAGGTAGCGTTTGGTGTCGATTCCTCCGCCGTAGCCGGTGAGGCTGCCGTCGCTTCCGATGACGCGGTGGCAGGGCAGAATGATGGAGATGGCGTTGGCACCGTTGGCATTGGCCACTGCCCGGACGGATTTCGGGGCACCTATGGCTGCGGCCAGCTCTCCGTAGGATACGGTCTGTCCGTAGGGTATGTGCCGCAGCTGCTGCCAGACGCGCTTCTGAAATTCACTGCCGGCCAGGAGCAGGGGGATGTCGAACTCCTTCCGCTCACCGCGGAAATATTCGTCCAGTTCCCGGACGGTCCTTAGCAGGATTTCAGGAAATGCGGATTGTCCCGGAGTATCGCCGCTTATTTGCCCGCAGTCCTCCGACTCCACCTTGAGTATTCTCCTAAGCCGGTTCGCCACCCTTCCTGGATGCAGCTCATGCGTCCAGCTGCAGAGGCACAGCCTGTCCCAGAGCGAGCCGAGGAGCATTTCTCCGCAGGGTGCCTGATAGCGTACCGTCAGGATTCTGCTGTCCTTTCCGGAGCCGCGTCCGTCTGTGTCGCTGAATTCTTCCCGTGTCGTCAGGTACAGCCAGTGGGGCATTTCCGCACCTCTGTAATGCTTTACCATCACCCCTTCGGCTTTCCGCATGCCGTTGCGCAGGGCCACTCGCTGGGAGGGAATGTTATTGTCCCGGATGATGGAGCAGACCTCGGAGGCCCCGAGGACGTTGAAGGCGTATTCCATGCAGGCGCGGGCCGCTTCCGTGGCATAGCCCTGATGCCAGTGGGAGTGCCGGAACAGATAGCCGACCTCCAGCATTTCCTCCCCGTTCCACAGCTGCCGGGTCACTCCGCACTGGCCTATCATCTCTCCGGTCTGCTTCAGCACCACTGCCCAGAGGCCGTAGCCCCATTCCCTGTACCGTCCCGTCTGCCGCTCCAGCCACCCGTTCACCTCCTCATCGGAGAACGGACCGTTGTAGGCGTACATTACCTCCTTGTCCTGCAGTATCATGCACAGGTCCGGCCGGTCCGCCGCTGTCATTTCGCGCAGCAGCAGCCTCGGGGTTTCTATTATTGTTCTGTTTCCGTCAGTCATAATTCGGCCATAATATGTATGCAAAAGTAGCAACATCGGTGAAAAATGCAAGCTGTTTTGCACTGCCCTGATATTCAGCGTGTTGTAAAAGAGGGTGCAATTCTCGGCTCCTTGTGGCGGCGCGAAAAATGCGGTGCTGATTGTAATGCTTTGTTTATCAGGTGTTTGGAAAACAGCCTGCATTTTCTAAACATAAAGGGAGAATATGCTGTAATTTTGCATCCGGGTTAATCGCATAGCATACATCATGAGCAATATAAAACGAAGCCGGGCGGAGTGGGTAAGGCGTTATGCCTCCTTCGTGGTGATTCTGTTTGTCATAGCATTCGGTACGTCCCTGTCCATCAGGGCCAACTTGGGTTCGTCACCTATATCCGCCCCGCCTTACGTCCTGTCCCTCATTCCCGGGATGAAGCTTTCCATGGGGCAGCTGACGATATGCATGCACGTATTTTTCATCCTGACCCAGATACTGCTGCTGCGGAAGGATTTCGAGAAACGGCAGCTGACTCAGATACTTGTCTCCTTCCTGTTCGGCTTCTATACGGACGTGACCATGTGGATGACAGGATTCCTGCAGATTCCGTTTGACATCAATCCCGCCGTAGGGTATCCGCTGAGATTTGTGGAACTGCTTATAGGCGGTGCCATTCTGGCTTTCGGTATTGCCTGCGAGGTGCGCTGCGACTCGCTGATGCTGGCCGGAGAGGGATTCCCGCTGGCGATAGCCAAGTTCCTGAAGAAGGATTTCGGGAAGGTCAAGATATGTACCGACACTTTTTTGGTGTCCGTCGGCGTGGTGTTTATGTTCGTCTTTTTCGGACACTGGGATTGGAAGATGATAGGAGCCGGCACGCTGGTGTCGATGTTCTACGTAGGTTTCATGGTGCGGGTGTTCTCGCCCCGTATCGGGTGGCTGGACCATATCTTTATCCCTAAGAGTGAGCGGGCCGGGCAGGATTCGGATCAGGCCTCGGCAGCCGGCGGTACTTGGGGCAAATACCGCATCGTCACCATTGCACGTACGTACGGCAGCGGGGGCAATGCAGTAGGCGAGGAGGTGGCCCGCCGTCTGGGCTGTCCCTGCTACAGCCGCCAGATTATCGACCGGACGGCGGCGCAGATAGGGCGCACGCCGGAGTTCGTGGCCGAGAACGAGCAGAATATCTCCACGGCCAAGTTGTGGGAGATGATTTTCGAGGACAGCGGTATTCCGGTCTCAATGAATCCTTCGAAGGATGATGCGATATATGTCAGCCAGAGCCGTACCATCCGCGAACTTGTCCATCACGGCCCGTGCGTTATAGTAGGCCGTCTCGGCAACTGGATTCTCCGGGACAATCCTCATGTCCTCAGGGTATTCGTCACTTCCGGCCCTGACTCGGCCGCTTCCCGTGTCGCTTCCCGGTTCAATATTTCCACGGATGAGGCTCTCCGGAAGCTCGAGCGCGTCAACAGCGGCCGTGCCAACCACTACCGCCGCTACACGGGCCGGCAATGGACCGACATCGGCGAGTACGACCTTATGCTCAACACCGACCGGGTGGGTATAGACGGAGCGGTCGACATCATCCTGCGGGCCTCGAAGGACCTCGGTTAGGCCGGCTTGCCCAAGAAAAAAAGTGCGGTAAGTTGCCGGTTTTCAGGATTCATGCAGTATATTCGCGGCATGAAGAAAGCTGACCTGATTTTTATATGCGCGGTGGCGGCGGTGTTCCTGCCATTCGTGCTTTCGGACACCCTGTACGGGTTGTACAAGAGTTTCAATGCCGCTCACGGAATGATAGTGAGCTTCATCAAGTTTGCGGTACTGTCAACTGCCGGCGAGATGCTGGGGGCGCGTATCTCCACAGGCCGGTATTATTACAAAGGTTTCGGTCTGGTCTCCAAAATGATAGTCTGGGGTATCCTCGGCATGGGCATCAATATGGCGATGATCATATTCTCGACCGGTACGCCGGCGTTTTTGGAGTACATGGGCCTGTCCGGTGCCACGGAGTCTCTTGCGGGGCCTATGTGCTGGCAGAAAGTATTGGTGGCGTTCTGCGTCTCCGTGGCCATGAACTCCATCTTCGCTCCGGTCTTCATGACCCTGCACAAGATATGCGACATCCATATCGCCGACTATAACGGCTCCGCCCTCGCTTTGGTAAGGCCCTGGAAGATGGGCGAGCTGATGAGCCGCGTCAACTGGAAGGCCCAGTGGGGCTTTGTCTTCAAGAAGACCATTCCGCTGTTCTGGTTCCCCGCCCACACCGTGACGTTCCTGCTGCCGCCCTCGGGCCGTGTCCTCTGCGCCGCCCTGCTCGGAGTCGCCCTCGGAGTACTGCTGGCTGTGGCCGCCCGCAAGAAATAACCAGGCAAATATTTGCTTCGGCGGATTTTAATTGTTATCTTGCACCTGCAAACTCTTAAAATGTAACAGTTATGGGAAAATTTATCAAGTTTCTTCTTTTGTGCCTTGGCTTCAAATCGCTGACAGCCTGTGAGGTGTTTTACGGTACAGATGAGTATGGAACGCCGTATGCGGAATACGAGGCCAAAGGCCGGGTGTCGGATTCGGAAGGCACTCCGATTTCGGGCATCAAGGTAAGTATGGGCGTTGAAGACTATATGGACTCCGTTGCCGTCACTGACGCCGACGGTCGTTTCCATGTGATTCACGACACATTCCCGCTCGATGACAACACTTTTGACATTCAGTTTCAGTTTACGGACATAGACGGCGAGGCCGGAGGCGGTCTCTTTGAGGAGCAGACCGTTACTGTTCAGGCTGAGAAGGTTGAGGAGGGTGAAGGCTGGAGTAGGGGCAAATATGCCGTAAAGGAAGACGTGAATGTTGTGCTTGAAAAACAGTAGGTCATGAAGAATCTCTTAAAAAAGACCCTGCTCTCGATTCTAGGTATCAACGTACTGTCATCCTGTGGCGCTCTGTATGCGTCCCCCCATGCCGATTTTGAGGTCAAGGGAAGAGTCTCGGACAAGGACGGCAATCCTATTCAGGGAATCAAAGTGGACTTGTGCGAGTACAACAGACAAGAAGATGAGTATTATACGCTCCTAAGCGATACGGTACTTACAGACAAGGACGGTGTCTTTCACATCAGGGAGACCCTTATCAACGTGGGAGACAAGGCGATATTGGGATTCAATGATATTGACGGAGAGGATAACGGAGGAGTATTTGAGTCCAAGTATATGCAAGTTCCTGTCGTACAGGTAAGCGAAGGCAAATGGAATGACTCATGGGACGAGGGCGACTATGCCGTGCCGGAAGAAGTGGAGGTCACCCTTTACCATAAGACGGACAACGGAGAGTAGTCATGCGGGCTTTATCGTTGAGGCAGAAACTGGCCTTGGAGTTGGCCCGGCCACTGCATAAGGAACTGGTGGAGAAACATGAGTTGCGCGATCTGTTCTGGGAGTGTACCCTGCGTTGTTCTCTGCGTTGCCGTCACTGCGGCAGTGACTGTCACACTACAGCTTCCGTGAAAGATATGCCTTTCGAGGATTTCGCCAAAGTGCTTCGCCGCATATCTGAAAAATACGACCCGCACAAGGTTTTCATCATTGTCACTGGCGGAGAGCCGCTGATGCGGCCAGACCTCGCCTCATGCGGCAGGGCCATCTACGACATGGGCTTCCCATGGGGGATAGTTACGAACGGCATGCTGCTGGACCGCAGGCGTTTTGACTCTCTGCTGAAAGCCGGCATCCACAGCGCGACGATAAGCGTGGACGGCTTCGAGGCCGACCATGACTGGATGCGCGGTGTTCCGGGCAGTTTCAAGAGGGCCACAGCCGGTGTCCGTATGTTCACAGAGGTGGATGACGTGATATTCGATGTCGTCACATGTGCCAACAGCAGGAATTTGGCCTCGTTGCCGGAATTGAAGGAGTATCTCATATCCATAGGTTTGAAACGCTGGAGGATATTCACGGTCTTCCCGTCGGGCCGGGCCGCTGATGATCCTGAGATGCGGCTGTCTCCGGAGCAGTTCGACTCGCTGATGGAGTTCATAGCCGCTACAAGAAAAGAGGGACGTATCCGGCTCAATTACGGCTGCGAGAATTTCCTCGGAGGCTATGAGGGGCTTGTGCGGGACAATTTCTTCAGCTGCAATGCCGGTATCACCACTTCTTCGATTCTCGCGAACGGGGACATAGCGGCCTGTGCCAGCATCCGCAGCGACTATGCCCAGGGCAACATCTACCGAGGGGACGATTTCATCGACGTCTGGGAGAACCGCTATCAGGTGTTCCGGGACCGCAGCTGGATGCGGGAGAGGGGAGACGGATGCGGCCGTTGCAAATATTTCAAATACTGTCTCGGAGGCTCAATGCATCTGCGTGAGTCGGACGGCTCTCTCCGTCCAGGCACCTGCAGGATGTGCCGTTGAACAGGATGTCCGCAATCTGCTCCGGCCTGTCCACGATATAGGCGGGGGAGCAGGAGGCCAGTTCCTCGCGGGTGCGGCAGCCCCAGGTGACAGCGACGGCCTCGATGCCGGCGTTGGCGGCGGTCTGCATGTCCACGCCTGAGTCCCCGACGTAGAGCACGCTCTCGCGCCCGTCATCGGAAACACTGATTCCGGCCTTGCGCAGGATGTCCCACACTATCATCGGGTCTGGCTTGCGGGGCACTCCCTCCCTTTCTCCGAATACGGCACAGAAAGGTGTCTCAGGAAAGAAATGCTGTATGAGCTTGACTGTCGCGGGATGGTATTTGTTCGAGGCTACGGCCACTTTGATGCCGTGGCGGCAGATGCCGGTGAGAAGTTCCGGGATGCCGTCGAAGGGCCGGGTCATGTCGGCGCAGTGCTCGCCGTAGTAGGGCAGGAAAAGGCTTCGGATGCGCAGGACTTCCTCCTGACTGCGGGCGTTTTCCGGCAGGGCCCGCTCGAAGAGCTTGTTGATGCCGTTGCCGATAAACGATGCGATATCTGTTTCGCTGTGGACGGGATAGCCGCAGGCCGCGAGAGCCTGGTTGGTTGCCGCCGCTATGTCGGGGACGGTGTAGAGCAGGGTCCCGTCCAGGTCGAAAATCACTAATTTTTTCATATCCAAGTTGCGAAAATATGAATTAATCTCTAAAATTGGCAGCACTCAATTTAAAATTACTGACTTGCACGTCAGGAAATCCTGTGCAGGGCATCAAGGTACAGATGCTTGAGGATTACGATGTGGACAGCACCGGCGGTATCGAGCTGCGTCCCATGTATTCAGAGGAGGATGTCCTGACAGACGAGTCCGGGTATTTCCATATCCGCAACGAAGGATTTCCCAAAGAGACACTGTCCATCGGTTTCAGCGACATAGACGGAGAGGAGAACGGCGGTGAGTTCGCCGTCAAGGTCGTGACGGTTATTACGTGTCAGTAGATTTTCAGTGGGTATGCATACTGTTACTGTAAAAAATAGGGAAAGTCCTGCTGATTTCAAGCGAGTCAGACTTTATGCGTGATGTGTACCTCGTGTCCAACAAAGCGCGCTTATAGAAATATCTGATAATCAGGCGCTCTGGGAAAAGACATCTGCTGGACTTGTGAAGATATGGGGCAGAATGGCCGTTTGGTAGCGAAATATGCCGGGTCCAGCAAGTTGTCAAAACGTATGTCTTTGATAATAAGCGAGATGAATTTCGGTGATATGCTGGACATTGCAAAATGGCTGCGCCTAAGACGCAAGTACCCGAGACGCGATCTCCTCCCCATGACCAGTCTACCGCACCGGCACCGGATCGCGGGAAACGCTGCCGTTGTGGAATCCTGCCTGACCGTAAAGCCGCCTTGGAACACCGTGCAAACGAGGCGACAGGGAAACGTACGACCGCACCGGCACCGGATCGCGGGAAACGCTGCCGTTGTGGAATCCTGCCCGACCGTAAAGCCGCCTTGGAACACCGTGAGGACGGGGAGGCAGGGAAACGTACTGCCGCACCGGCACCGAATCGCGGGAAACGCTGCCGTTGTGGAATCCTGCCCGACCGTAAAGCCGCCTTGGGACACCGTGAGGACGGGGAGGCAGGGGAACGTACTGCCGCACCGGCACCGGATCGCGGGAAACGCTGCCGTTGTGGAATCTTGCCTGACCGTAAAGCCGCCTTGGAACACCGTGAGGACGGTGCGGCAGAGAAACGTACGACCGCACCGGCACCGGATCGCGGGAAACGCTGCCGTTGTGGTGGTGGCCGGATGGTGGTGTGGGCCCGGATGGAGAATCTGCCACGGAGCGGCCTGTCGAAGGGGAGTAATAGCCTGACAAGTCGCTTTATGGTCTGCCTTTTCATGTTGCGGAACCATATACGACGATATATGACCGTTACGTCGGTTACTGTAAGTCAGTTACAATACGTATGCGTGTTCCATGAGTGATGTCCTGGTTTCAGAAGCTGCAATCGGGCATCCGGATATGTGTTCAGCTTGCAACCGGCATGCCACCCGTGACGGCGGAAGTGGCTTTAGGAGAGGTTTCTTGCGACCCAGGGGGTATTTTGACCTACATTACATGCATATCCCCACTTAAAATCGACTGAACCGTTATTACCTTATGCTGAAACTGGTGTGCATGTTGACGAATTGCACATCTGAGGCCAGTTTAAAAAGGCTCAAATGTGCATCTCGTTTTGTAATGCATTGATTGTCAGAAACAACAATACTGTGCATGGATGTGCTACTCCGCCTTTTCGCAGTGTATCTTCAGATAATTCTCCGAGAATTCCGACCAGGTGTAGAATTCAAGTATGCTGTCGTTTATCTCTGATATCGTGTAGGTGCCTTCCGTAGAACCGTCAGTCAGTGTGAAAGTCCTGTTCATCTTTGGCTGTCTGCCGTGTCTTCGGGCTTTATGGCGGTGCTGAGGATGCGGCGGATGATGGCCGGAGCATCGGATATGGGATGCTCGTCAGGCAGGGCCAGGGAGGATAGTTCGAAAACGCGGGTTATGCCGAGGCGGCGGTATTCGTTCTCCGGGACCTGGCAGCGTCCGGTGACTACCCATAAGGGCTTGCTGTACTGACGGCACATGGACGCTATGCCTGCAGGAAGTTTTCCGGAAAGGGAGGACTGGTCGAAGCGGCCTTCGCCGGTAATCACCAGGTCGGCTGATGCGATCTCCTGCTCCAGGCCAAGTGCGTTTGCAAAGAATCTCCATCCAGGTACAAACCTGGCGTTCAGAGCTGCTTTCAGGGCGTAGCCTGTGCCTCCGGCGGCACCGGCACCGGGGAAATCTGGATATCCGATGACAGTAGCCCAGTTTTGCAAGGCATTCTCAAACACAGGTATCTCGTGCTTTTTGCAGCCTTTCTGCGGGCCGTAGACCGCAGTGGCTCCGGATGGCCCGAGAAGCGGACTGGTCACGTCGCTGGCAACAATGATTTCCACTTCGTTAAGATGGGGACATACGCTTTGGACGGAAAGGTCCGAGGCTGACTCGATGCCGCTGATGAATGTCGGGATGTCCTTGTTGCGGAACGGACTGCTGTTGGAGAATGACCAGCCGAGGGCCGCAAGCATCCCGAAGCCTCCGTCATTGGTACCGCTTCCGCCGATGGCCATGACTATCCGTCGCACACCGTGGCTTTCTATGGCGGACCGTATGACGGAGCCCAGTCCGTAGGTGGTCGAACGCAGCAGATTGCGCTTCTCGCGCGGTATCATGTTCAGACCGCATACGGATGCCATTTCTATGAAGGCGGCCTGGATGCCGTCCTCATGGAACATCAGTACCGGAGCCAGTATTGGCGAGCCCAGATGATTGACACTCTCAATGAAGATTTTCTCATACTGTACTTCATCTTTGCGGAACGCTCTCTCCATCACTCCCATGCTGCCCTCACCGCCATCGGCCATAGGGCATAGGAGAATATTGTCAGTAGGAGCCTTTGAAAGCGAGAAACTGGCTGACAATCCATCCTTTATGGCCTGAGATACCTCGGCCGCCGTCATAGACCCCTTGAATTTGTCCGTAGCAACAACGATTTTATTACATCTCATGTGGCAAAGATAGAGCCTAATTATTTATATTTGTGACCAATTTTTGAATTTT
>DVHR01000059.1 GCA_018711925.1 Candidatus Coprenecus pullicola | reverse complement strand
AAAGCGATCTCCTTGCCGTCCGGCCTGAAAAGGGGCTGGAATGATACTTTGTCCGAATTGGTCACGCACTCCTCCTTTACCTCCGTGCTGTAAGGAAACATCTTCTCGTCTTCATTGACTATAGACGCCATGTAGACCTGCCAAAGGCCATCACGCTCGGAAGAGTAGATAAGTGAACGTCCGTCAGGGGCGAAATCCAGGTCGCGCTCCTGCTCTGGAGTGTTGGTAATCCTTCTGGTCGTGGCATAGTCAGTCATGGTCACGTACACATCTCCACGGTAGATGAATGCCACCTGCTTGCCGTCCTTGCTGACAGCTATCTCGGTTGCATATCTCACCGGAGTCTTGATAAGGTCGCGGTCCTGTTTGTCAGATACAATGCTGATGCTGACTTTCTGAGGCTCGCCGCCCTCTTTCAATGTATATATCTCACCGTCATAGCCGAAACACATCATTCCATTGTCAGCTGCCGTAAGGAAACGGACAGGATTGCCTGTGAAATGGGTCAGCTGTTCCTGAGAGCCGTCGGCCAGAGAACGTTTCCAGACATTGAATGTGCCGTCCTGCTCGCTGAGATAATAGAACGACTGTCCGTCAGGAGTAAAGACAGGCGTACGGTCCTCTCCCTTGAAATCGGTAATCTTGGTGAACTTACCGCCCTTGACGTTATTGCCCTCAAACTCACAGCTCCATATGTCGCGGGTAACGGACGAGGTGTGGTGCTTGCGCCAAGTATCCTCATATCCTTTCTTGTCGTGATACAGGATAGTGCTCCCGTCAGGACTGAAGCTGATGTCCTCAAGAGGAAGAGTGGAGAACATCACGGGTCTGCCACCCTCCGTGCTCACCGCATAGATCTGGGAATATGTCGAGGAAGGAAACTGCATACTCTCCGCAGCCGGCTGATAATATGCAGTATAGAGCACTGTCGAATCATCCTTGAACACTACGGGGAACTCGTTGGCCGAATGAGTGGTAAGTCTTGTCGGCTCGCCTCCGTTGCGGTCTACTATGAACACGTCCGCGCTGCCCATACGGTAGGACGCGAACGCTATCCTTGTGCCGTCGGGACTCCATACCGGACGGGAGTCAAACGCTGAGTTGGAGGTAATCTGACGCGCCTCGCCCCCTGTTACCGGAACTGTGAATATATCGCCTTTATAGGCAAATGCGATGGTACTGCCGTCAGGAGATATAGCGCTGTAGCGCATCCACAGCGGGCTTTCGGAAGACTCCTGCGCTCCTGCAGTCACTGAGACTGCCGCCAGCATGGCCGTACCCAGAAAAATTCTAAAAATCCATTTCATCTATATAAAAAATTAAAGTTTCCTTAATCAGCTGTAAATGAGGATGTCCCTTTCCGACAGCCTCTTCGGAATTTAAAGGGGCATATTCAAGGCCTGCGACCGAGGCGACACCGGAGTTTACTTCCGTAAATGAGGATGCCGCCGAGGAAGCATAACGCAGAAGATGTCCCTTTAAATTCCGAAGCATTTACTTGCAGACCATTATATTGAGAATCATCTCGTCAGTAACCTGCATCCCCTTCGATCCGATGGTACCGAGATTGCGTATGGATTTCTCCACATCGTCCTCGATGATGCCGTCGTTGCCGGTGACGCAGTGATTGTCCAGTGCCAATACCGCGGACTGTACAGCAGAGGATACGCCTGAGGCCACTTTAAGGGCACAGCCTACCTTCGCTCCGTCGCAGACCATGCCGGTGATGTTGCCTATCATGTTCTTGACAGCGCTGCACACCTGCTCGAAACTGCCGCCGCTGAGCCATACGATACCGCAGGCCGAACCGGTGGAAGCCACCACACAGCCGCAGAGAGCAGAGAGCTTTCCGAGATAACCTTTGATGTGGATAGCCGTCAGATGACTGAGCGTCAGAGCACGTATCAGCTGCTCCTTGGAAGAACCGAACTGCTCAGCCGCAGCCACTACCGGCATTGTCACGGTGATACCCTGATTGCCGCTACCGGAATTGCTCATGGCTGGGAGCGTGCATCCGGCCATACGGGCATCGGAAGCCGCTGCCGTCATGGCCATGCAGTGAGTCAACAGCCCCTTGCCGAAAACCTGACGGTGAATATTGTTCTGTATCGTACGTCCGACCTGCAAACCATAAGGATGCGCGAGCCCTTCCTCCGCCAGTGCCTTGTTCATCCTGGCTGCGTCCAGCATGAATGAGATATCCTCCACCCGGGCTTCTTTCGTGGCGAAATCAAATATCTTCCGCATATCCAGATGGTAGTCCAGAGTTGTCTTATGCGAGGCCGTATCCTGACCTGCCCCTGCATCTGTACTATCCTCCGCGCTCATCTTATCCAAAAGCACCTCATTGTCCCTGGAGACAAACACAACGGCATCATGGTCATCCTGAATGACAGTCCTGGAACGGTGTTCCGGAACCTCAACCGGTCCATAAAGGCACTCAGCCTCGATATAGAGCTTCTTCGACGTCTTGGCAAGGGATATCTTGACACGCCCCTCCGCCGCATAGGCCTTGGCTCTCTCCACATCGGACGGAGTCAAGTCCTTGAGCACCTCCAGACCGTAATCCGGGTTGCCGCACTCCATAGCCAGGGCGACGGCGATATTGAGTCCGACCATACCGGTGCCGGGAATACCGACACCCATGGCGTTCTTAAGGATATTGGCGCTTACCTGCACATTGACCTGCGAAGGCTGCTGCGGCCTGAAAAGAGAGCACGCCTTGGCCACTGCCAGAGCTACTGCGATAGGCTCGGTACAGCCGAGGGCCGGCTTTACCTCACGGTGCAGAAGTTCCAGAATATCGGAATATGTCTGTGCGTCCATGCTATTTGTTCTCAGCTAAATATTTCTCGGCATCCATTGCGGCGCGGCATCCTGAAGCGGCAGCGTTGATGGCCTGACGGTAGGTCGGGTCCTGTACATCTCCGGCCGCAAATATACCGGGGCGGGAGGTTCGGGTGCTCTTACCCTCGGTGATGATGTAGCCCTCCTCATTGGTCTCCACCCACTCCTTGAAGACATCGGAGTTGGGATGGTGGCCGATGGCAAGGAAGAATCCGTCAATCGCGATAGTAGTCTCTGTACCGTCGTTGCGGCGGAGAACCGCTCCGGTCACGCCCATATCGTTACCGATGATCTCCTTGGTCTGGTGCTCCCAGAGCACCTCAATATTGGGGGTGTTGAATACTCTTTCCTGCATGGCCTTTGAGGCACGGAACACGTTGCGACGCACGATCATGTAGACCTTGCGGCAGAGCGACGCCAGATATGTGGCCTCCTCACATGCGGTATCACCGCCACCAACCACAGCCACATCCTTTCCTCTGTAGAAGAAACCGTCACATGTAGCGCAGGCCGACACACCCTGTCCCTTGAATCTCTCCTCTGACTCCAGACCGAGATAACGGGCAGTAGCGCCTGTGGCTATGATGACAGCATCCGCCTCCACCCATTTGTCATCATCTATCTGAGCCTTGAACGGTCTCTGGGAAAAGTCAGCCTTTGTCACGATACCGAAACGGACATCCGCTCCGAATCTCTCGGCCTGAGCCCTGAAGTCATCCATCATCTGCTGTCCCTGGACTCCGTTGGGATAGCCGGGGAAATTCTCTATCTCTGTGGTCTGTGTAAGCTGTCCTCCGGGCTGTATACCCTCATAGACCACTGCCTTGAGATTGGCACGGCATGCATAGATAGCTGCAGTATAACCGGCAGGTCCGCTGCCGATAATCAGTAATTGTATTCTCTCGTTTGCCATAATTTATAATGTGTTATTGATTCTTCGAATTGGAATGAGCGTGAGTGAGCGGAGTCTTGTCCTTCGGCTTCTTCGGAGTCTGAGCCGGCTGTCCACCGGTTTTCAATGCCGCCTGAGGCACATGTATCGCAGCCGGGCCCGCTTTTCTGAAGCTCCACACCAGAATCAGTATGCCGGCTATGATAAACGGCACGCTCAGCCACTGCCCCATATTGAGAACCATACCGGCCTCGAAGTCCGACTGATCCTCCTTGATGAACTCTATCAGGAATCTCATGCCGAAAAGCACTATCAGGAATATTCCGAAGATAGTACCGGTACGCAGTTTATCCAGCCTGGTCCTATAGAGCCACAGCAGCACCACTCCCAGAATACAGTAACTCAGGGCTTCGTAAAGCTGAGTGGGATGATGCGGAAGCGTCTGACCGTCGCGGACGAAGATAAAGCCCCACGGCAGATCAGTCTGCACGCCGTAGATCTCGGAATTCATCAGGTTGCCCAGACGTATCATCATGCCTGCAAAGCAGATAGGTATCACCAGGCGGTCGATGATCTGTATAAATCCGAATCCGTATTTCTTACCGTATTTGTGTACATACCACCACATTGCCAACAGCACTCCCACTGCGCCGCCATGAGAAGCCAGACCGCCTTTCCACGTCATCAATATCTCCCATGGATGAGACAGATAGTAGCCTGGATCATAAAAAAGGCAATGCCCCAGACGTGCTCCCACCAGCGTACCGATGAACAGCGCAAAGAGCAGCGGATCCAGCAGCGTGGTCGGCAGCCCCTCTCTCTTGTAGAATGAGCGCATGATATAATAGCCTATAGGATACAGACCGGCTACAAAAAGTACACTGTACCATCTCAGATGAAAATTTCCGATGGAGAGGATGTCAGGACTGACATTCCACGTAACAGTAAGAAAATCAAGCATAAAATCTAATTTATCCGTTTTGATTCCACAATATTTCAGCAAATATACTGATAAATATTAAAAATCATACCAGAAGCCTGTCTTTGAGATGATTTATTCCTCACAGCGACATCTGCCCACCCCGAAAAGAGACTTCGGAGATACGACAGCCACCTCAGCTGAGACATAGCCGTCACGCTCATAAAATACAGCTATCTCTCCGGAATGCAGGACGGTTACGTCTGAATAACCGGCATCGCCATCCACGAGTATCAGACCGTCACTCCAGGTAATGCCGCCGTTCAGGCTGTAACGCAGGGTCAGCTTGCACCGCTGCTCCGGATCGGCGGTGTTGACAAAAAGCAGGCAGCCGCCCTCACCGTATTGGGGATAATTGACAATGGCTCCGTTGCAGCCTGGATCGGGCAGACCGGGAGCGGGATTCGAGGTCCATGAGCGTCCCTTGTCGTCCGAGATGTGTATGTAGCGGCAGCCGCCTTCATTGACCCGGCTGTTGACCATCCAGCGGCCGTCCGGCAGCTCTATCACCTTCGACTCGTCTGCAGGGACAATGGGGGTGGGTATCAGATGCCAGGTAAGGCCGTGGTCGGTGCTCTCTATCAGGTGCAGGCCCTTCCGGAGGTTGACCATCGTGTGCAGGAGACGGCCGTCGCGGGTGACGGTACCCTGGCCCGAGGTTAGGAACTTGAAGTCTGACCGCCAGTCCTCCGGAGCCACCTGGGATGTGATATCCTCAGGTGCGGACCAGGTCCGGCCATTGTCAGTGCTGCGCATCACGTGGAAGAAATAGACATCCTTTGCCGCATCATGATCCATGTAATTATAAAATAGGAACACCGTGCCGCTGACAGTGTCGGTAATCAGAGAGGGATCCGATGCAGACTGTCCGTCGGGAAAATCCACGACTTTCCGTATAGGACTCCAAGTACGTCCGCCGTCGGTGCTGCGGCGCATGACTATGTTGATGTCCCGGCTCCATTTGAGGTCCCCACATGAAGGCACCCGCTCGTCTATAGCCGCTATCAGACTGCCGTCAGGAGCTGTGGTTATGGCCGGTATGCGATAGCAGGACACCGCCCTCGCCGTGTCAGTCCTGTCGACTGCAAACAGCACCTGCCGCATTATTCCCCGCAGGCTATCCGTACTGCCCTCAACATCCACACTGCCATCCCTACGCGCACAATCCGCATCAACTATGGCGCAGTCCCCTTCCATAGTGCCCATGCAGTTATCAACACCCACACAGCCATCCGTACACAGACGGTTCCAGGCATCGTTACGGGCCACACCATACGCACTGCCGCCAGCATACGCCGCAGCCGAAATCCATACCGCGAACACAGCCACCATCATTATCATTTTCCATTTTTCCATAATTGATTGCCTTTTCAAGATAGACCCACAAATTTAAGAATTTCCACCGTATCCCAAACAACTCCACGACCCTTTCCCAGACTTCAAAGCACACACATGCCCTGCACCCGCTCATTGCTCCGAAAATGCAGTCCAGCACGGCTTCCAAAACTATTCTGCTCATTTTCAGTCCTATAAAAATTATCGTTCTGCTGGACCCCCCGATTTTTGCCCCAAAACGGTCATTTTACCCTTAGTCCAGCAGAAGAATATTTACGTACCTCCTGATAATCAACCCGTTCCAAAACACTTCAATGCTGGACTCCACACAAGCCTTTCCAGTCCTAACCGCCCAGACAGCGCAACGCCTGCTCAGCACTGATGTGGAAGCGCTTCATCAGGACGGACACCAGCCCCCGCCTCTGAACCGGGTCAAGATCCACAAAGGAAGCGAGTCCCATCCGCGGCAGCACCGTATGGTCGACATACCCGCAGACTTCCTCGTCGCTCGTCCCCGGACGGAACGAGCCCTTCTCATAAGCCCGCATCTGCTCTATCGGGAAGGACGGATCCGGCTCCATGCTTCTCAGGGTAACAAGACAGGCTTCATTTGCCTGCTCCTTCTCCCAGTCTTCCGTATTCCAGCGCACCATCGAATGCAGGAAAGTCCGGGCAGTACGGAACAGATGCTCGGTCCGCCCGGCATTGACGAAATACTCCAGCCTCACTCTGCCGCAGGTTTCCACAGGCAGGTCGACAAAGCCATCCGCCGTGCGCATACGGACAAAGCACGCCCCGCCATCCTTCTCCGCCACTCCGGCATTCCCCATCAACCCGGGATGCTCTTTCGGTTTCGACCTGGAATTTCCCTTCGCTCCGGGCTTCCCATTCGATCCGGAATGCTCATCAAATCCGGGATTTCCGTCTCTTGCAGTGTTCCACTGAGTGCCCGCCATTGCCAGTTCCTTCCGGAAATATGCTCCCAGAGATGTATGCCGGTATCCGAAAGGAGTCTCACTGACACCGTGGTGCATGGGATTGCGCAGAATGTAGCTGACCATCGCTTTCTGGGCATACCATCCGTCCACCGGCATACAGTAGACCTGCTTCCCGCACACCGAGCCTCCCCGTCTGTACTTCTTGTTAAAATACGTCGTGTACGAAGTACGGAGCCTGTGTATGAAACTCCAGGGCCGGGCAGTCACGACCGCTATATGCACATGGGTGGACATCACCGCATAGGCAAGCAGCACACAGCCGTCCCTCCGCACGGCAAAGGCAATAAAGTTCTGAAATACGATATAGTCCTGAGTGTCCCGGCATATCAGGCCGTTACCGGGCGAGAATACGATATGATACGTCCTTTCTCCCGCCTCGTTCACTCTGCACACAGCTACGTTCATATTGTGAGGTTTTATGATTGCTGCCACAAAGTACGGGAATTTTCTTCTTTTCTGCAACAGGCGGTACACACAATCGTTCCGGACTATGTCGGAGCCCGGGTACCATGACGGCAGCAAATTCATCGGGATACAATATACTCGGGACAGGGCTCGGGACGGAACCGGATCAATCTGGCGGCTCCAGGAAGAATTAGACGATTCGGCCGATTTGGACGACTTGGGTGATTTGGACGACTTGGACGGACCGGGCGACTCGGAGGACTTGGACGATCTGGAGCGATTCAGGCGAACCGGGCGATCTGGAAAATTCGGATACCAGGACAGTTCCGGCTTCCGGTCTCGCGAAAGTTTTTCTTTATTCGGAGTCCAGCACGAATAAATAATTTATACAGCTGGTAAACAGCCAGTTATAAACCGCACCAATGCTGGACTCGGACATTCAGGGTCAAAAAACGCCGTTTTAGGACAATTTAGCTATAGTCCAACATAAACTCGATTCACAACAAGCTGATAATCAGGAAAAGAATGTACACAGTTATGTTGGACTCCAAAAAAGCATTCTCGAAAGCGGAAATGCGGCACTGATTCCGCGACAAAGTGCGGGAGCGGAGGGGGTCACAAACCCTCGCTCACCGCTCCAGGCGGGTGTAGACGCTCAGGGGCAGGATGCGGCCGAAGTCGTCGCGCAGCACCAGTTCTCCGGAAGCACGGCGGCCGGCCGGTCCGAAGGCACAGGCCACGAGGGTGTCCGCCAGCATCGCAGAATAGCCGTTGGAATAGAGATTCAGCACCAGGAAGCTGTTCATCGGGGCAAGAATCTGCGCACAGCCCTTCAGGATATCGTTCAGGCATTCGTCCAGTTTCCACCTCTCTCCGTCCGGGCCGCGTCCGTAGGCGGGAGGATCGAGGATAATGCCGTCGAAGGAGGCTCCGCGGCGGACCTGACGGGTGACATACTTCAGGGCGTCGTCGATGGTCCAGCGTATGCCGTCGAGAGAGGATATCTCCATATTGTGCCTGGCCCATGTCACCACCTGCCTGACAGAGTCGAGATGGGTGACATCGGCACCTGCGGCACGGGCGGCCAGGGAGGCGGCTCCAGTGTAGGCAAACAGGTTGAGCACCCGAGGCGGACGGGTCACGCCCATCTTCGCATTGTTGGCTCTGAGACGGGCTACCTGCCGGTAGATGAAATCCCAGTTCGGGGCCTGCTCCGGAAAGACACCGACGTGTTTGAATGCCGTAAGTCCCAGACGTAGATGTAGATCAGCCCCACTGCATTCTGAAAGAATTCCGGCTGCCTCCGTAGCGGAATTGATGTCGGATTCAGTCATGGCTCCAGTTTTTGTTTCAGTCCAGACCTCATTTACCGCAGGCAACCGGTATGAGATATTCCACTGTTCCTGCATCCGTCCGAGCATGGTCCACACCCCGCTGTCCTCCTTACCGGCCTTGGAAAATCCGGCTCCGGGTGTAAAGGCCGTCTGCGCCCTCCTTTTCCACTCCACCGCCGGCAGTGCCTTATCCCACAAAGCCTTCGGCTCCGGTCTTATCATCGTATAACGTCCGAAACGCTCCAGCTTCTCAAAACCGCCGGAATCTATCAGCTGGTAATCCTGCCAGTCCTCAGATGGTCTTTCTATATTCATGCCCCAAAGATACGCAATATTCCGCTTTGCACAATGCCGCCGTCCCATAAAACCAGAAGAGTGACCAAAGCGCAACGCAGGAAATACCCTTTTCAGTCACTCTTCCGGCAAAATCAGCAAAACAGCCTGCTACTCATACCGTAATTCTACAGTCCCGTCGAGAGGGCAGACCACTACGTTGTCAATCACATAACCGTAATCACCGTATTGTGCCAAAGGCACAGTCTGAGTCTCTGGGCCACCAGGATACATTGTAGCTATAACGGCATAAGCATTCTGCCTATTGCTTACAGATGAAGGAAGTTTCCCATTGATATGCATTACTGACAACCCTCCGGAAGATTCCGGAAGCGGGTCACCGGAAATATAGTTCTCCGACAAAGAGCCGCGCACCACATAGTTGTGTACATAATCATCAGATGCTCCATTCTGCGGATACTCCAGCCCGTCTTCAAGAATCCACACAACTACCGAATAGTCCAGACTTTCTTTGGTGGCCACAACAGCATTGATGGAGATATCTCCGTCATCCGAACACTCCGACACGGCCATAATACCCGTCTTGGACGGATAGTGCTCTATCGCCTCCGTCGCAAGATCTGTTATAACACCGGACAGAACCTCTGCGGCAGCATTCTGTATCTGAGCAATGTTGTTAAAATTGGCATAAGGGTACGAGTTCACGCCGTAAAAATCCTCCATATCGCGGGATTCCTCACAGACCAGACCGTAATCTGGATTACTGTAGCTCTGCGCATGGAAATTAATCGACACCAGCCTGTCCGGCATTCGTTCTTTGGCCAGTTCCACTCCCTCACTCATCCATGGGCAGAAACCGCAATACACTCCGGTAAAACGGATTATTGCCGAGTTCCTGTAAAACTGCCTGTCAGAATCCACCACCACGGGCATTATCTGGACAACCCGTACAGTATACTCCTGATCCAGAATACTAAGAACTATCTCCCCGCTTCTTTCTTCACCGACATTGGACTCAACATCGAACAATATCTCTGTAGTAACATAATCCGATGCCGTCACACCGTCCTCCAGAATAGTGGAGTCCGACACGGACAGGCCACATGGAACTATCCAGTCCGGAGTGCTGACCACCATATCCTCAGTGATGGGTATATTGCCCTCCAGCGGGACTTTCAGTTCCTGCCGGTCAGCTAAAAGCACAACCTCCTCATCCAACAGCACGACTCCTGGCGCACCTTTTTGGACTACATAGTAGACATCCTCTCCGAAATCACTGACAATAGAAAAAGTCCCTACCCTCTCCTTCAAGTCATCATTGGAGGATATAGCTGTCAAATTGACTGTCGCTGTTCCAGCATTCCCGCTGAGCGGAGATGCGGAGCACCATTGCACATAATTGTTAAGATGCCAGTCACCAGCACATTCCACAGAACCTGAAACCTCTGCCCCGGAATATGACTCCAAGACAAATGTCTCCATAACATGGACAGGACTATCGCTCTTCTGTTCCTCCGAACATGAGCCAGCCATTATAAACATTGCAGCGACAAGAGCCGGGTACTTTAAATATTCCATAATCCTACCTGTTAATTGTTGAACTCATGGAAGCCGGAGCTGCGTCTGGCAGCACGAAATCATCCGCAGGAGAAGCCCCGTCTACAGACAGATTGATCTTGCGGCGGAACACATTGCTGTAAAGCCCATCCTGACCTTTGGCCACGGCAATCATAGTCAAATCCTGATCCCAAGGGCAGAAGAAAAGACGCTCGGTGTAAGCCTTGCCGACACCGTTCTCCATCAGGAATTCCACCAGCCAGTCATCACTGTACTTGTCGGTGTCGGTGATGTCCGAGCTGTAGACATGGAACCACCAGTCCACTGCCTCTCCGCCTTCTATCTTCACCTCGATGGGCAGAATGGCGTAACCTGCGGCCATCAGTAATTCGGAATAGATCTTAGCCACCTCAGTACCGTCAAAATACTTGTCGTAAACCAGCTCGATGGTCAGGTCGGATGTCTGAGCCTCATCGGTGACAACTGTCTCGGAGAACATGAACGGAGTCACGTACTCACCTGTACGGTCGGATACTCCGACGCAGTACACTTTGTATTCAGAGCCGGTGTACAGGCCGTCAAATGTCTTCTCCGTCGCTCCCCGGATTCCGTATTTCCTCATGTAATCGCCCAGACTTTTGACATTGGTTGTGAAGGCGTAATCTATCTCCTCCTCCACAAGCGCATTTATCTCAGCCTTGATCATGTCCTCAGTGCTGTTCGCAGGAGCTATGCCGCAGTAGTAAAGCACTGTCTCGGGGTCAGGGTCTATAGCCACCCTCACAGTCCTGTCTCCCACGCTGACGAAGTCCCAGGTGAACTCCAGGCCGTCGTAACTGCCCGCACTCTCCGTCGTGAAAGTCTTCCGGTAGAGTCCGGTGGTCACAGCTCCGACATAGGTCGGCACCTCATATCCGAATACGAACACTGTATACTCCGTACCTGACATGAGTTTGTCCTGTGTGAACGAGCAGTCACCGTTATGCATGAAATTCTGTTCATAGTATTCGTCCTGCAGACCTTCCAGTATCTCCTCATCGGACATGCCCTCCCACTCGAAAGAAGGCTCTACGACGCAGACATAGGTGTCATTGTTGGCCGTCCCGACAGTAACATCCACCACATCCAGGCCGATATTGGAAACGGATACAGTGAACTCGTTGTCAGAAAGAGGCACGTCTCCTGTGGTGAACTCCTCGTAAGCCACATCTGAATTCACATATCCGTCATCAGTAACAGTAAAGGCCATGGCATAGAACGTCTCATTCTGCATAAGAGTGTCCCGCCTGTTATAGACGCCTTTGACGCGCATCTCATTTACCACATCGCTGCGAGTCTTGCCATAGTATGCTCCACTGCTGATCTCCCCTTCCATTATATTCTGTGCTATTTCCTCCATCGGAGTACCCTCCTGGAAATATCTCTTTTCCTTTATGCTGGTAACATAATATGTTTCCTCATCCGAAGGAGTCACGGTCATCAGCGTCTTATAGCCTCCGTCCAAAGCCACGTCTATGGTGAATGTAACCTCATTCTTTGAGAAACCGCTGGTGGTGAAAGGCTCCATCACCAGCTCGGACAGCTGGTCTCCCTCAGGAGACATACCGACAGCAAATACATAATAGTCAGTTTCCACATCGAACCCGCCTAGAGTCATCTCCGTATATCCTGTCTTCAGAATGTCGAAATCCTCCAAATACTCCGCCAAGGTCAGTTTGTACAGATCTGCATTGTACTCATACTGGCTCACCACATTGGCAAACAGCGTCTCGGCAGACTGTCCTATGCCTTCCCATCCCGACTTGGTCACTGCCATCACCACATACGTCATCTCCTCGTCAGCGGGCTGGACACTCACACTCACCTCCGTCTCCTTCACCTCTATCACATTGATCTTGAAGACATACTCCTCAGCCGCCTCCTGGGCCACAGTAAAGGACTGACGGATATTGCCGTTGGTATACAGTACCTCCACACGGCACTCGCGGGCCTCGAAAGACGTATTCTCATCCACGGTAAACACCAGGCGGCCGTCCTCGGCCACTATGTCATGTACCCACTCCCTCTCGCTCACCGGCTTGAGCTGCCCGTCAGAAGTGGGATTCTCAAGGGTATATGCGACCTCAAAGGAGCCGCCCTCCACAGGGACGTCGATTCTCTCCTGTTCTATGACAAATTCGGATGTTGTCACCAGTTCTTCCCCGCATCCATACAGGGCCAGAAACGCCATGACTGTCATGGCAAACGCGTAAAAGCGGATATTATTTCTCATATCTTATCTTTGTTAAGTTTTTTACTGTTCATATTCAAAATCCACGGAGCCGTTGATGCTGCATGTCACCACATTGTCGACCACCGTTCCGACATCAATGTAGGAGGCCAGAGGCACCTCACCCTGCAGCGAGCCGGGTCTTGTCACATATATCACCCAGTGCAGATTGTCACGGTTGGCGATATTGTCGGGGAACTGCGTGCTGAACTTCACCTCAGATACAGTGTTCACTCCGGTCTCGGGAAGCCTGTCGCCGAATATCTCCGAGACATTGGCCCTCACAATGTCATTGTGGACATAATCATTACCGCCACTTTCCTGCGGGTAGACGATTCCGCTCTCCAGCAGGAAAGCCGACACTTTGTAATTCATATCCTCCTTCATGGCCACCCTCACTGTCAAGTCCACCACATCGCCTGAGACTGAAGAAGACGCGGAGATAGCAGTACTTGCAGGAAACGACGACACAGCCTCTTCTGCTATCTGACGTATTATGCGCGAGCAAGTGTTGACATTGCTGTTATTGATGCTGGCGTAATTGTTGAACACCGCCGTAGGATACATGGTGACATTGAAGAGTTTCTCCATGTCCTCAGTGCCCTCGTAATGCAGACCTCCCTCTGAAGACGCCGGATGCAGATTAAACGGGACTATTCTATTCGGCAGCTCTTCCTGGGCTACTGCAAAAGACTCCGCCATCATGGAGCAGAACCCGCACCAAGTAGCTGTAAACCTGGCTGCCAGCGTCCTCCTGTAGAAAGATTTCTCCCAATCGACTTCTGACATATCCGACTGAGTGACAGTAATAATCACAGTGCTGTCCGAGGACACAATCCTTACCTCCGCCTGTCGGCCGCCTTCCCCGTCATAAGCCTTGGCACTGAATTTCAAAGACCAGTCCGTCAAAGCAGAGAGAGTCTTACCGTCAGAGAGTACCCTCGAGGACGTATCCTGCCCATCAAGCACCAGCCAGTCGGCATCATACTCCACTTCAAAGTCAACAGAGGACCTGACAGACAAGGTAACAGCACCGCCCGCCATATCAACCAGCAAAGACTCATTCTCCACTATCATTCCCGGCACGCCTCTCTGGATAACTATACATTTTACAGAACTACCGTCAGAGGCCGACAAGGTGAACTCTCCCTCCCTTTCTGCTATTTCCGTATTTCCGGACAATGACACCACATCTATATCAGTAGTGCCGGCCCCGCCTATCAGGGGGGACACGGAGAACCAGTCAGAAGCACCTGTCACACTCCAGTCAGAGGAAAGAGAAGCAGGCTGGGAAGATGATACTCCCTCACCGCTCTCCAATACAAAAGACAATTGGCCGGACTCGGAAGCCGGCTCATCAGTTTCACATGAAGTCAGCAGCGTGGACAACGCTAACGCTCCTATCAGCAGAAACCAGAAAACAAAAGTATTTCTCATATCGATTAAAATTAATTTAAGCGATACAAAAATATACACCCAAATACCATCCTACAAGAGACCAGACAGTATATTTTGCTGATAAAAACAAAATATACTGCCACTATACACGATTTATACTACTTCTGAACCAGGCGACTGCGGTATTCAAGAGGAGTCACCCCGGTATATTGCTTGAAATATTTGTAGAAATTGGACGTATTGGAGAAACCGCTCATCACCGCTATCTGATTCATGGAGTCTGACCGGTTAGTCTCCAACAGTCTTTTTGCATGATCTATCCTGAGTGAAATTCTCCATGTTCTGAAGTCTGAGGACATGGATGTCCTGAAATAATATCTTAAAAAATGAATGTCTGTTCCCAGTTCCTGAGCGACCCCCTCCATCCCCTCATCCTGCGATAGATATCCCTGTCTGTCCACCCATTGGTTAATGTTGGCACGGAGCTCCTCCTTTCTCCTGGCCATATCCTCGTCTACACTGTCAACCTTCTGGCGATCACTATTTTTCACCACTGCATACTTTCTGTAGACCTCCTTCAGTTCTGCGACCCTGTTCAGGAACGTGACCGACATGCCCGTTCCCACCATAACAAACAGCAGCAGAACCAGTTCATTCCATGGGAAACCGACATCAATGGCAGTAATAACGAAACCGGAATACACGGAAATAGCAGTCGACACATAGAAGCAGGCCTTTATCCAGAAAGTCCGGAAGACAGAGGGCTCACTTCCCCTGCCGGCCCTCACGAAATCCACTATCCACATCACATACGCCGGCAATGCGGCGATGACACCTGCAAGCCAGCACCACTCCGGCACCATCCCGGTAAAAGAGAAATACGAAAGCAGAGCGCATACTGCAATCACAGCCGCAGTCACATACAGCCGGACCGACACCGAGCGGACCGATTTCCCCGACACCAGCAAATACGTAGAATACATCAGCAGAAGGTACGAAGCCGCGTCCAGACAGAAAGACAGGGTCACTATGGCCGGGCCGTACTTCATGAACCATCCGAAAAGGAGGGTGGGAAAAGCCAGCATGAAAAACGCCAATGAAATCAGAATTCTAGCCAGCCTCACGGGATTGGTCTCCTTGGAAGCCGGAATCCTGACACCTATCAAGAACAGGCTGATCATCACCGAAAAAGTGAGCAGCACAAATAAAGTCACTACATCATACAATGTTCCGTTCATACTTGCAAAAATAAAAAAAATCCGGCTCCGCTTATCTCCAGAGACCTCACATTTTAAAGTTTACGGAGAATTTTATACCTTTGCACGGATTTGAAAACCGCTTTGTTATTTATGCGGTTTATTGTCAAAAAGGATAGTCAAAAGAGACCGGCTATCATTTAAATGAACCAACAGTGTCTCACAAATTTAGTTATATGAAAAATTTATTTCTTATCTTAGCGACGTTGGGTATGTTCGTGCTTGGCTCCTGCGAGTCCAACACCCCAGAAACACCTGACCCGACACCTGTTACCGGGATAACCCTTAATGAATCATCTGTCTCCATGCAGGTGGGCGACACACGGCAGCTGACAGCTGAAATCCAGCCCGAGAACGCGGACAACCGGACAGTAAGCTGGAAAAGCTCCGACAACGGGACCGCGACCGTGGACGAAAGTGGACTGATAACCGCAATAGCTGTCGGCGAGGCCGTCATCACCGCCACAGTAGAGGACAAGAGCGCAACCTGCAAGGTCACCGTAAGCGAGCCTGCACAGAATGGCAACATCGACATGACAGGCATGAGCATTGAGGAGGTACGTGCCGCTATCGATGAGGCTCTTGCGGCCGGTTTCACCGAGCTTAGGTTCACCGGAGACTTCGCGGCACTCGGCATATCCACCACGGCATCCCCCATGGACAGCTCATGGACTGACAATCCCCTTATAGGCTCAAATGTAGAAGTCATAGACCTGAGCGGTGTGACAGGATGGCCGGAAGTGGATGTGGACGGATTGCTTGACGGAACCGGAAATACGGCCACGGACGGAGTCTACGGCCTCCCCGCATTTGCATTCAGCGGCCTTCTGGACGGAGAGCACACCTTCCCCGAACTGAGGGAAGTCATCCTGCCGGAAGAAGTAGAGGCCATCGGAAGCCAGGCCTTATGGAACAACCCCAAACTGGAGACCATCGTATGCCCGGGTGTGAAGTACGTAGGCAACCAGTGCCTTGTGTTCTGCAGCTCTTTCAACTCGATAGACCTGCCCGAGGCCACCACTGTCTACACCTACGCATTCAGGGGGACAGCGCTCACGGCCATTTCACTGCCGAAGGTCGTGGAGATCCATTACGGGCTTTTCATGGAATGTTCCCTGACCCGGCTTGAGCTCACGGCCGAAGGCGACTTTACGATACACGAGGATCCTCTGGCCGCCTGGGGATTGGGTGAGCCCGTATTCAATTTCGAGACCTCCTCATGCGAGCTTGTCCTGAATGCCGACAAGCACTACGGGACCGGAACAGCCTCGCCCAAGGCCGCTTCCGCCACAAACTGGTTCGAGACAGAATGGGGCAGCATTACTTTCACCGAGTAAGCATACATAACAATTTTAAAAAACTGTAAGAAATACCAAAGAATCCGGGGCTATCCCGGATTTTTTGTAAATTTGCGGCATTACTAACAATTAAGATTATGCAGAACATAGACTCTTACGATTTCAGTGGCAAAAAGGCCATTGTGAGAGTGGATTTCAATGTCCCCCTCGACTCGGATTTCAACATCACTGACGACACACGTATCCGCGCCGCCATCCCCACCCTGAAGAAGGTACTGGCTGGCGGAGGCTCCCTCATCATAATGTCCCATCTCGGGAAGCCGAAAGGACCTGCCGAGAAATACTCCCTCAAGCACATTATAGGACGCATAGAGGAACTGCTCGGCACCAGGGTGCAGTTCGCTCCCGACTGCATGAAGGCCGATGAGCAGGCCGCCGCCCTCAAGCCCGGCGAAGTGCTCCTGCTCGAGAACCTGCGCTTCTACGCGGAGGAGGAGGGCAAGCCCCGCGGACTGGCCGAGGACGCCACCGAGGAGGAGAAGAAAGCCGCAAAGGCCGCAGTGAAGGAAAGCCAGAAAAAATTCACCGAGCACCTGGCATCCTACGCCGACTGCTACATCAACGACGCATTCGGGACAGCCCACCGGGCCCACGCATCCACGGCCCTCATCGCCAAATACTTCCCCAACGACAAGATGTTCGGCTACGTGATGGAGGGTGAGATCAAGGCGATTGACAAGGTCCTGGGCAATCCCCAGCGTCCCCTGACCGTCATCCTCGGCGGAGCCAAAGTCTCCTCCAAACTCGGAGTCATAGAGCACCTGCTCGATCTGGCCGACAACATGATCATCGGCGGCGGCATGGTTTACACCTTCATGAAAGCCCAGGGAGGCGCTATCGGGACTTCTCTCGTAGAGGACGACCAGCTCCAGACAGCCCTCGACACTATGGCCAAGGCCAGGGGAAAAGGCGTAAAGCTGTACTTCTCAACAGAGGTTGTGGCCGCTGACGCATTTGACAACAACGCACATACACAGATATGCCAGGCCAACGCCATCCCAGACGGATGGATGGGTATGGACGCCTCACCCAAGGCAGTAGCCGAGTGGAGAGAGGTACTGCTGAACTCCAGGACAATACTCTGGAACGGTCCCGTAGGCGTATTCGAGATGCCCAACTTCGCGCACGGCACCAACTCCATAGCCGGGATTCTCGCAGAAGCCACTGAGAAGGGAGCATTTACCCTCGTAGGCGGCGGAGACTCAGTGGCGGCAGTTACCCAGATGGGCTATGCCGACAAGGTCAGCTACGTGTCCACCGGCGGCGGTGCGATGCTGGAGTTCTTAGAGGGAAAGGAGCTGCCCGGAATCAAGGCCATCAGGGAATAACGGCGTGCAGAAAAGAACAGAACAGGCAAACTGCTGCGTCGTCTTAGGTATATGAAAGAGCAACTGGAAAGCCTCAACTCCATCTCCATCAACTTCGGGGAGAACGGCATGATGATAGTCAACATCCTGCTGGCTTTCATCATGTTCGGAGTGGCCCTCGGGATAAGGCTGGACACTTTCAAACAGGTGTTCCGCCATCCCAGATCCATCATCACCGGCATTCTGCTGCAATGGGTCGGACTGCCCGCTGTGACATTTCTGATCTGCATGGCCCTGAACCACTGGATCACTCCGATGGTGGCCCTGGGCATGATACTGGTGGCGTCCTGTCCCGGGGGCAACATCTCCAATTTCATCTCCTCCCTCTCGAAGGGCAACGTAGAGCTTTCCGTGAGCATGACAGCAGTGACGACCGCATTCGCCCCCCTGATTACTCCGTTCAATTTCTTCATCTGGGGAACATTGTACTACAATGCCATAAGCATCACCGGTGAAATTCCCCGGCTGGTCATTCCTTTCCTGCCGATGCTGTGGCAGATACTGCTGCTCTTAGGCATCCCCATCGTCCTGGGAATGCTCTTCGCCCGGTATTTCCCCAACGCCACGAAGAAGATCACCAAACCGGCTCAGACCCTCTCCATCCTCCTCTTCCTGGTAATGGTAGTGGCCTCATTCTCCCAGAATTTCCAGTTGTTCATCGACAATATCATATTCATCTTCCTAATTGTACTGGTACATAACGCCGCCGCATTCGCCACGGGATATTTCGGAGGGATGGCGGCCCGTCTGCCGCTGAGAGACCGCAGGTCCATAACGATTGAGGTCGGCATCCAGAACTCGGGACTCGGACTGGTGCTGCTGTTCAACCCCGCCATATTCCCTCCGGAGATATGGCACGGACACTACGGAGGAATGCTTTTTGTAACGGCATGGTGGGGTATCTGGCATATCATCGCCGGTCTCACTTTGGCCGCTATCTTCCGCAGGCATCCCCTTCCGGAGGGCAATGTCAAGGCGGCAGCATAATTTTCAAGGACAATGGGTAAGAAGGAAAACAGAAAAATACAGGACTTCGACGGGCTCTACGCCTTCCTGCGGCACTACGTCGACTTCATGCTGCGGATGGCATACCGCAGGATAAAATACGTGGGACTTGAAAAGGTACCAGCCGACGGAGCCGTCATCTACGCCCCGAACCACACAAACGCCCTGATGGACGCGCTGGTGATTCTGGCCATGGACAGCAAACAGAAAGTATTCGTGGCCCGGGCCGACATTTTCAGGAATCCCAAGGTCGCGAAGATTCTCACTTTTCTGAAGATAATGCCCATCATGCGCATCCGCGACGGTATGGACGAGGTGCGCAAAAACACCGAGATCATCCACAAGAGCGTGGACGTGCTGCTCGACAAGGTACCCTTCTGCATACTGCCCGAAGGGAGGCATCAGGCAAAGCACTCGCTGCTGCCCCTGTCCAAAGGCATATTCAGAATCGCACTTGAGGCAGAGGAGCTAATGAATGGACGCCTGCCGCTGTATATCGTACCGGTAGGTCTGGAATACGGCAACTTCTTCCGGTTCCGCTCCACGGTACTGGTACAGACAGGCGAGCCTATCAACGTCAGCGCATTCCTGAAAGAACACAGGCAGCTCACCCAGCCCGAGGTGATGAACCTGATGAAGGACGAGCTTACCGAACGGATGAAGGAGGTCATCCTCTACATTCCCGATGACGAATACTACGATGCCACCTTAGACACCTGTGCCGCCGTCATCAATCAGCAGGTGGATTCCTGGAGGAAGGAGCATTCCGGCTCACGCCGCCACTCCCTGACCACCCGATTCGCCGCCAATAAGATGACCCTCGGGCAGATCGCCCGGCTGCGGGCCGCCGAACCGGTGAAAGCCGCTGAACTGTTAGGCCGCGCCGCCGACATCCACCGCGAACGGGAGAAACGTGGAATCTCACTCGGCTCAGTCGTTAAGAAACACCCCTTCTGGTCCCGCCTGCTCCAGCTGCTGGTACTCATCGTCACCCTCCCCTACACTATTCCGGCCGGAGTGCTGACCCTGCCCGTAACCGGCCTTTCAGCCTTCCTCTTCTCGAAGATGAAGGACAGGGCTTTTTACAACTCCATACGCTTTGTAGTCACCCTCGTGCTCTGGCCCCTGCTGCTCATCATCTACGCCATTGTCCTGTACTGCACCCTCCCGTGGGAATGGGCACTGGGTCTGTCCATCGCCCTCATACCCGCCACCGTCCTGTGCCAGGAAGCCTGGAGACTGTTGCGGCTGGCCGTATCCGACCTGCGGCTGCTCTGCGCCCCGAAGCTCCGCCGCTCCATCCGGGACCTGCGTCAACAGTTTACGGACCTTCTGCATAAAGAGGAACTTGCATGATCCGCTCAATACTGCTCGTAGGACTCGGAGGCTGTATCGGCAGCCTGGTTCTCGGGCTGTCCGCCACACTGGGAGGGTACGCACTCGCGCGGCTGCTGTAAACGGCAGCGAATCGCGGTCGGCCCGTACAAAGTCCTCATGCTGTTTTGAGATTTTTTGTAATTTTGCGCGCGAATTGAAATACGTGTCGCCATGGACGTTTTACTTGCTCTCCTGCCCATCCTGACACTGATTGTACTGATGGGCGTGTTCAAGGTTCCGGGAGACCGGAGCAGTTTGATAACACTGATTGTCACCATCGTCATAGCGGTATGGTATTTCGGCCAGCCGCTGCAGCAGACGGGACTGTCGTTTTTCTACGGTGCACTCAAGGCACTGGTGCCCATACTGCTGATCATCCTTATGGCCATCTACAGCTACAACGTACTCCTGCACACCGGGAAGATTGAGGTGCTCAAGGCACAGTTCTCATCCATCTCCTCCAACAAATGCATCCAGGTGCTGCTCATCACCTGGGGATTCGGGGGACTGCTGGAGGGCATGGCCGGATTCGGTACGGCCGTGGCCATACCGGCAGCGATTCTCATCAGCCTCGGATTCAAGCCGGTCTTCTCCGCACTGGTCAGCCTCATCGCCAACAGCGTGCCCACGGCTTTCGGGGCGGTCGGAGTGCCGGTCATCGTCCTGGCGCAGGAGACCTCGCTGGATGTGATGAAAGTGGCTCCGGCAGTTGTAGCCCAGCTGGCCGTAACCATGATATTGGTACCGATAGTCATTGCCCAGCTGACTGTACCGGGGAAGAAGGCTCTGCCCCGCAACATCATCATCGGTACGGTCATCGGAGCAGTCTCCTTAGCCGTCCAATACCTTGCGGCCAGATATATCGGGCCGGAGACCCCGGCCATTCTCGGCTCCGTCGCAGCCATCGCGGTCATCATCCTGCTGGGCCGCATCCTGGACCGCCGCACGGCACGGAACTCCGCACAGGACTCAGAACCGGACAATTCCGGGACAGCGGCGACACATTCCTTACGAAAGCACACCACACGAGAGATAATCCAGGCCTGGGCCGTCTACGCCCTGATCATGCTGCTCATACTGCTGACCAGCCCCCTGCTGCCCCTCAAGGATATCCTGGCTCCCGTTGCCGAAACATCCATCGGCTTCAACATCGGCGGAGAGACCCGCACATGGTCCGTACAATGGCTCGTCCAGGGCGGACTCCTGCTGTTCATCGGCTCATTCGCCGGCGGACTGCTGCAGGGAAGCAAGGCCGGAGGACTGCTAAGGCTGCTGTGGAAATCCACCGTACAGCTCAAAAAGACATTCATCACGGTCATCTGCCTCGTGGGCTTCTCCTCGATCATGGAGACCTCGGGCATGATCAATACCCTCGCCGTAGCACTGGCCACGGCCACAGGAGCACTTTACCCGCTGTTCGCCCCCGCCATCGGAGCCATCGGAACATTCCTCACCGGCAGCGACACCTCGGCCAACATCCTTTTCGGCAAGCTGCAGGCCGGCGTGGCGGAACACATAGGCGCGGATCCCGTATGGATCTCAGCATCCAATACCGCCGGAGCCACCGGAGGCAAGATCATCTCCCCGCAGAGCATTGCCATTGCCACCTCTGCCTGCGGACAGCAGGGACAGGAAGGCAGAATCCTCAAGGCAGCCCTGCTCTACGCCCTCGGCTACGTGGTCATAACCGGTATCATCGTATACATTTTCGCATATTGAAAACAGACACATAACAGCATCTTATTATGAAAATAGGACTTTTCATTCCCTGCTTCGTCAATGCCGTCTATCCTCAGGTGGGCACAGCCTCCTTCAAGCTGCTGCGCTCGCTCGGAGTGGACGTGGACTACCCGCTCGGACAGACCTGCTGCGGCCAGCCCATGGCCAACGGCGGCTTTGAGAAGGACTCGGCCCCGCTGGCCCGCAACATGGAGAAACTTTTCAAGGACTACGACTACGTGGTGGGCCCTTCCGGCAGCTGCGTGGCCTTCGTCAAGGAACATTACCCCGAGATACTGCACAAGGAGGCGCACGAGTGCCTCAGCAGCCGGATATACGAGATATGCGAGTTCATCCACGACGTAGTGCGGCCTACGGAACTGCCCCGCGCGCATTTTCCCCACAGGGTCAGCATCCACAACAGCTGCCACGGACAGAGACTGCTCCGACTGGCCTCCCCTTCAGAGCTGAACATCCCCCATTATTCCAAACTCAGGGACTTGCTTTCCCTCGTCAAGGGCATCGAGGTCATGGAGCCTTCCCGGGTCGATGAGTGCTGCGGCTTCGGAGGCATGTTCTCCATAGAGGAGCCGGCCGTATCCGCATGCATGGGCGCCGACAAGGTCCGCGACCACATGTCCACCGGGGCAGAATACATCACCGGAGCCGACTCCTCCTGCCTGATGCACATGGAGGGTATTATCCAGAGACAGAAACTGCCCGTCAAGACTATTCACATAGTCGAGATTTTAGCATCAAACCTTTAACATCCGTCTTATGAGCACACATTCGAAAGCAGCCGAAAAGTTCATAGCCGACAAGGAGAGGACCGCATGGCACAACCAGGCCCTGTGGTTCGTCCGCGAGAAAAGGGACCGCATGGCCCGGTCCGTTCCCGAATGGGAGGCCCTGCGGGAAGCGGCGGCCCGCACCAAGATACACACCGTCACGCATCTGGCCCATTACCTCGAGATGTTCGAGCGCAATGCCACGGCCAACGGCATACACGTACACTGGGCCAAGGACGCCCAGGAGCACAACGAGATAGTCTACGGGATCCTCAAGGAGCACGGAGTCAGGCATCTAGTCAAGAGCAAGTCCATGCTCGCCGAGGAATGCGGCCTGTCCCCCTACCTGGAGGAGCGCGGCATCGAAGCCGTAGAAAGCGACCTCGGAGAGCGCATCATGCAGCTTATGCACCGGCCGCCCAGCCACATAGTCCTTCCGGCAATACACGTCAAGAGGCAGGAAGTGGGAGAGCTCTTCGAACGCGAGATAGGCACAGAGCACGGCAACAGCGACCCGACCTACCTCACCCACGCCGCCAGAGAACACCTGCGCGACAAGTTCCTCCATGCCGACGCGGCCATGACCGGAGTCAATTTCGCCGTGGCCTCGTCCGGAGCCTTCGTCGTATGCACCAACGAGGGCAACGCCGACATGGGCACATCCTTCCCCAAACTGCATATAGCCATCATGGGCCTCGAGAAAGTGATTCCCGACTACGACGCCCTCGCCATATACCACCGGCTGCTCGCCCGCTCCGCCACAGGACAGCATTCCACCACCTACACCACACACTACAAACGGCCCGTGGAAGGCCAGGAGATGCACATCGTCATCGTGGACAACGGCCGCAGCAGGATACTCGGCAATCCCGTCCACCGAAACATGCTCAAATGCCTGCGCTGCGGAGCCTGCATGAACACCTGCCCCGTCTACCGCCGTTCCGGAGGCTATTCCTACTCCTACTTCATCCCCGGACCGCTGGGCATCAACCTCGGGATGCTCGCCGACCCCAAACAGTACAGCGGCAACGTCTCCGCATGCAGCCTCTGCATGTCCTGCTCCAATGTCTGCCCCGCCAAGATCGACCTCGGAGAGCAGATCTACTCCTGGAGACAGGAACTCGACTCCCTCGGACTGGCCAATCCAGTCAAGAAGGGCATCGTCAAGGTGCTCAACACCGCCCTGCGCAGTCCCGGCATGTTCCATTTCTGCATCAAGGCAGGACGGCTCGGAGAGAAAATAGCCCCGCACGCCCTGCTGTACTGCGGTGCCAACGCCTGGGGCCGCGACCGCGAGCTGCCGGAATTCACCTCCCGCACATTCGAACAGATCTGGAAAGAAGAGCTGTCCTCCTCCGCCCCGGCCGGCCAGGGCAAATCCGAGGAGAGCGGGAAATAACAGTTTTACAGTAAACAAGCATCTACGACATGAGCAGCAAGGAAACAATACTCGAGGCCCTCAAGGCCAACAGCCCCGCACCCGTGGAAAGAGGGCCGCTGGGCTTCACCCCTATGACATTCTCCGACCCTTTAGCGGAGTTCCGGGAAAGAGCGGTCAAGGCCGCTGCGGCCCGGTGCATCCTGATCGAAGAAGAGGACGATAAGGCATCCGCAGATACGGAGATCTCCGGAAACCGCGTCACAAGCTCCGATGACAGGGCACCGGAAGGGTTCGCGACAGAGCAGCCTGGCCTTCGACCTGAGAACCGCGTCACAAACCCCGGCGACAGGACACCGGAAGAGGACAAATCCAGCAGCATCCGGGAACGCATAGCCTCCATTGTCCGCCGGACCTACCCTGAAGCTAAGCGCATCGCATCCAATCTGCCCGAGGCCGCATCCTGCGCCACATTCAACCCCGACGAGCTGGAAGATCCCCGCGATCTCGCCGGCACCGATGTCGCCATAGTCCGCGGAGCCTTCGGAGTAGTCGAGAACGGCGCCGTCTGGATACCCCGCGCATTCCGGCACAAGGCCATGCTGTTCATCCCCGAAGCCCTCGTCATCCTGCTGGACAGAAAGCAGATAGTGTGCAACATGCACGAAGCCTACGTCCGGGAGGACTTCGACACCTACGACTTCGGCAGCTTCATCGCCGGCCCCTCCAAGACCGCCGACATCGAGCAGGCCCTTGTCATCGGCGCCCACGGAGCCCGCGACGTCACGGTCATCCTGCTGTAGGCCTTCTGCACGGCATTCCTCTTCCGCTCCCATTCCACAACGGCAGCATTTCCCGCAATTCCCTGCCGTTGTGGTGCCGCCCCTTCTGCCGCACCCCATCTACAGGACTTCTGCACGGCATTCCTCTTCCGTCCCCATTCCACAACGGCAGCATTTCCCGCGATTCCTTGCCATTGTGGTGCCTCCCTTTCTGCCGCACCCCATCTACAGGCCTTCTGGGTGGCATTCCTCTTCCGTCCCCATTCCACAACGGCAGCATTTCCCGCAATTCCCTGCCATTGCGGCATGCCATTATCCCTTTTTCTTGTACGGCAAGGCGAGGCACCTGCACACCTGCGCCTCCGAGGCATTGAAATTCGCCATAAGCCATTTCGCCGTCTCTTTCTTCTCTTCCTCAGTCAGATGCCAGTAACTTTCCCGCCCATACCGATTTATGATATCCGTGTCAATTATCCGGCAAAGCTCCATATCAGAGACAGCCTCCTCCCTGTACCAATGCTTGCTCTTCCGCTCGAAAGCCTCCACCTCCTCATTGGACATCCACGGTTCTATAGACTTCAGCGTAACAGGCTCGTCATCTGCGCCATCCTTTTTCTGCTGCTGTTTCCATTCCTCATAGTCGCGTCTGTGAAGATTGTACTGAAAGGCATTGTACGTACCGAAAATCATCTCGACCGTCTTGTACTCCACAAATGAAGCCGGATCGACGCACCCATTGTCATCCAGCCTGAGCAAGTCCGCCAATGGCTTGCTGCGCCTGAGCAATTTCCTGGCCAGGGTCTCGTGTACCCGTTCCTTTTGTGTCATAACCGTTCCGGACTCACATCCGCCCCCTCTTACCGCACGGCCGAAGTACAAGCCCGCTGTACTGTACGGATAACTGAAGGGATTTACGCATACCTGATGATGCACGGGATTTTTCAGAACATAGCTGATTGCTGCGGCCTTATGTTCTATGCCGCGAAGTTCGAGGCTGAAGAAATTCTTCTCACCTAAAGGCCCTTTACGATGATATTTCTTATTGAAAGTGCTGGTGTACGAATGTCTGAGCCGCCTCGAGAACTCAGGCAGGTTATCAGTCTCGATAATCTGATGCACATGTGTAGACATCAACGCGTACGCGAAAATACCCGCGCTCATGGTCTCCGATATCTGCGCAATCCTGCACAGAAGCCGGCAAAAATCTTCATCGTCCCGGCAAAGCACCTCTCCATGAGAGGTGTAGCAATAGTGATACGGTGCTCTCATTTTATTATGTTTTAAGGATTTGTACACTGGGTACTGCAGGGACGTGACGTAAAGATACTGTATTATCCCGGAAAATCTGCCAGGAATCTCATCCGACGGGTAATTTTTTTACAGAATCTGCATTTGGTCCACGTTTCAGCGGCCGCACAATACACATCCGCAATCACCTCCGCAACGGCAGAGAATCGCGGGATTTGCTGCCGTTGTGGAATGGGGACGGAGGAGGAATGCCGTGCAGAAGGCCTGTAGATGGGGTGCGGCAGAAGGGGCGGAACCACAACGGCAGGGAATCGTGGGATTTGCTGCCGTTGTGGAAGGGGGACGGAAGAGGTATGGGAAGAGGGATGCCCGGTTAGTGAGTCTCGTCAGATGTCAAGGACGAGTTCCACGGGACAATGGTCCGAGCCGAATATCTCATTGTGGATGGCGGCGCCTAGGAGTCTGGGCTGAAGGCGGTTGGATACGAGGAAATAGTCAATGCGCCACCCGGCGTTCTTCTCGCGGGCCTTGAAGCGGTAGGACCACCAGGAATAGACGCCCTCGGTGTCGGGATAGAAATAGCGGAACGTGTCGGTGAATCCGGCAGCGAGCAGGTCGGAGAACTTGCCGCGCTCCTGATCGGTGAATCCGGCATTCATCCTGTTGGTCTTCGGGTTCTTCAGGTCAATCTCCTTGTGGGCCACGTTGAGGTCGCCGCAGACAATCACCGGTTTGACGGCGTCCAGGCGCAGCAGGTAGGCGCGGAACTCGTCCTCCCATGTCATGCGATAGTCCAGCCGCCGGAGCTCGTCCTGAGAATTGGGCGTATAGACAGTAACTAAATAGAAATCACGCATCTCAAGGGTAATTACGCGACCTTCGGTGTCATGCTCCTCCAAGCCCAGGCCGTAGGTGACTGAAAGCGGCTCATGCCTGGAGAATATGGCGGTACCGGAGTAGCCTTTCTTCTGGGCGTAGTTCCAGTATGAGCGGTAGCCCTCGAAGGCTATGTCCAACTGTCCTTCCTGCATCTTGGTCTCCTGCAGGCAAAAAAAGTCTGCGTCCAGTGTCTTGAAGGACTCCTCGAATCCCTTGCCGCAGCAGGCCCTCAGGCCGTTTACATTCCACGAGATGAATTTCATATCTTGTATTATTATTTAAAACTAAGATTAACCGACACTGCCCTCAAGAGATACCTCAAGAAGTTTCTGGGCTTCTACGGCGAACTCCATGGGCAGCTTGTTGATGACCTCCTTGGTGTAGCCGCCGATGATCAGACCGACTGCATTCTCCTCTGGAATACCTCTCTGACGGCAGTAGAAGAGCTGGTCCTCGCTGATCTTGGAGGTGGTGGCCTCATGCTCCGTGATGGCTGTGGGGTTCTGGTTCTCCACTACCGGGAATGTATGTGCCCCGCATTTGTCCCCGAGCAGGAGAGAGTCGCACTGGGAATAGTTGCGGGCATTCTCAGCCCCCGGCATCACTTTCACAAGTCCGCGATAGCTGTTCTGGCTATGGCCGGCCGAAATGCCCTTGCTGATAATGCGGCTCTGGGTGTTGCGGCCGATGTGGATCATCTTGGTGCCGGTGTCGGCCTGCTGGTAATTGTTTGTCACGGCCACGGAGTAGAATTCCGAGACGGAATTGTCGCCTTTCAGTATGGTGCTGGGGTATTTCCAGGTAATGGCCGAGCCGGTCTCTACCTGAGTCCAGAAGAGCTTGCTGTTCACTCCCTTGCAGATTCCCCTCTTGGTGACGAAGTTGAATATGCCGCCCCGTCCCTGTGCATCGCCGGGATACCAGTTCTGGACGGTGGAGTATTTGACCTCGGCATTGTCCAGCACTACTATCTCCACTACTGCGGCATGCAGCTGGTTCTCGTCCCTCATGGGGGCTGTGCAGCCTTCGAGGTAGCTTACGTATGACCCTTCGTCGGCTACGATGAGGGTCCTCTCGAACTGGCCGGTGCCCCTGGCGTTGATGCGGAAATAGCTGGACAGCTCCATCGGACAGTGCACCCCCTTGGGAATGTAGCAGAAGGAGCCGTCGGAGAATACTGCGGAGTTGAGGGCTGCATAGTAGTTGTCGCCTATGGGCACCACCGATGCAAGGTATTTGCGGACCAGATCGGGATAGTCCCGGACGGCCTCGGAGAAGGAGCAGAAGATGATGCCCTTCTCGGCCAGCGACTCTCGGAAGGTGGTCTTCACCGATACGGAGTCGAATACGGCATCCACGGCGGTTCCGGCCAGTACGCTCCTTTCGTGCAGGGGAATGCCCAGCTTGTCGAAGGTGGCCATCAGCTCTGGGTCTATCTCTTTTTTCTCAGGCGCTTTTTTGGGGGCCGCGAAATAGATGATGTCCTGGAAATCTATCTCCGGGATGTCTAAATGCGCCCACGTCGGCATTTTCATGGTCAGCCACTTGCGGTAGGCTTTCAGACGGAAGTCCAGAAGCCACTGCGGCTCACCCTTCTTCTCCGATATCAGCCTGATGATGTCCTCGTCAAGCCCTTTTGGAATGAATTCCTGCTCCACCTGAGTCTCGAAACCGTGCTTGTACTCGGTGGAGCCTATATTTTTAAGTATGTCGTCTTTCTCGCTCATAGTCAATCCTCGCTTTCTGCAAAAGTCAGACCGCAAAGATGAGGATTTTTCCGTTATCTTCTGCCGGATACCGGTCAATTTTCAGAGGTCAGTCGAGATGCTCCTGCAGGTAGCTTCTGACAGAGGCGATGTCCGTGACCTTTTCAACGATACGTCCGTCACTGCCGATAAGGAAGATACCTCCTCCGCCTCCGGCAATATCGTAAAGTTGCCAGATACCCTCGGCCCTGTCCAGGTCGTAGAGCTGAATCCAGGGATACCCGTCACTCTCTACGGCACGGCGCATGTCGTCCAAAGAACCGAATTCTCCGGCCACACCTATCACTGTAAAACCTTTGTCCTTATACTGCTCATAGACAGGTATCAGCTCTATGGAATGCTTCCTGCACGGCGCACACCAGGATGCCCAGCAGTCCAGTACGGCTATTTTACCCTCAATCAGCTCCGAAAGCATATGCCTGCCTCCGTCTAAAGCCGGCGCGCTGAAATCCGGAGCCGGCATTCCTGGACGTACCCGCTCTATTGCCTCCAGGTCAGCCTCTACACTACTTATCATATCATTGCCGGGGAATCTCTTCTTATACTCTTCCAACAGACTGAGACAAGAAGTGTCTATGGAATCTATCCTGCCGGACTTATACAGTTGTATCTGATATGATATGTCATCCGTAAGCTCCGCCAGACCGGCAAGCGTCTTGTGTGTGCGCATCCTCTCAGCCTTCCATTGCGGATAGTCCGAAGATGCCTTTATGCTGTCATAAACCTTATTGACCCGGTCATACATGGCCATTACAGCCCTTTCTCCCTCAGATCCTTCCTCAGGCCAGCCATCTTCTCCGTAATGTTCCGCTATCCAAAGATCAATTATATAGTACATGCTGTCGACAACATCATACCCCTCAGATTGTTTTCTACTATACAGATACATCTCCTCATTGTCACTGCTTCCGCTTACCACGGCATTTGCCATTCCGTACTTGGTGCTGAACTGAAAATGCAGAGGAGCCCTATCCGAAAGCAAGTTGAAGACCCTGAATGAATTGTCGGCAATATCCGCCTCAAAAACCATCTCGTACATCCTTGATACGGAGTCTTGGAAAGACATGTAGAAAGAGCCCTTGTCCAGTCTGTCGTAAGCGACCGGCTCGTCAAAACGTGGATCCGCACCGTCTCTGTAGATAAGTACCAGCGAGCTGTCCGGATAAAAATCCGCGCCCTCACCGCTGACATTGACAGTATATACCTTGGAGTTCTCACAGGATGCGGCCATGAGCATCACCCCCGCCGCGCAGAATAGCATCGGAATAGTCTTTTTCATAAAGAAATTAATTTTTAACAAATCTAAAAAAATTCAGACATATTTGTTATATTGCGGAATGTTTATACAAACTCTGATAATGCTTGCAGCATCTCTATCCGTCCAGACAGCGGAAGACACGCTTGCGCAAATTTCCAGAATAAACGGAGCGGACATGACTCTTTACGCCCTGTACCGTGATTATGCCGACAGTGATAAAAATAAAGCTATGGAATACGCGGAACTGTTCCTGGAACGGATAGATTCGTCATCCAGAAGCCCGTATCTCGGTCCTGTCTACCTGGAGCTGTCGGACTGGTACGAAAACGACAGATACCGCTTTTCAACCGCTATATACTACAGAAACATAGCTCTTGACATATACGAAAAGGCTAATGACAAATATCATGAAGCTGAATGCAAATACATACTGGCCAGACTGTACCTTAAGACCGGACAATACAACAACACTCTCAGATATGCTTCTGATGCAGTGGCATTTTTCGAAAAAACAAGAGATTCCGTACAGATGATGGAATGCTACGAACTATTGGGAATAGTATATGAAGCCTGCAGGGAATACGTCAAATCCGACAGATATCTGCAGACATATGCGGCCATGGCAAGAAAACTCAAGGACAGCACCAGAATACTCATCGGCCTCAACAACTCGGCTGTATTCGCCAGCCTTACAGG
>DVHR01000009.1 GCA_018711925.1 Candidatus Coprenecus pullicola | reverse complement strand
CATACATACGGATAACTCATATAATAACCTATTAATCATACAAAAACATGAACAATGTAACTGAGCAGCCATCTGCTGCACATAGAAAGAAAAACGGCATCGGAACAGCCGGATTTGTCCTGGCATTAATTGCATTTGTCATCAGCTGGATTCCGGTAGTAGGAACCATCATCGGTTGGATTTTAGGTCCTCTCGGATTCATATTCTCGTTAATCGGAGTATTCAGACAACCCAGAGGACTTTCCATCGCAGGTCTGATTATCTCCCTGCTGTCAGTAATCCTGCTTATCCTGCTGGCAACGGTCATAATGCTGTAAGAGCTGACACACTGACAGTTTCAGGCTGTGTACCAAAATAGGTAAGATGCACCTTAAAGAAAGTGGGTGTAGCAGATTTGGATTTTGCCACACCCGCTTTTATTTTACGAAGTCTCATCGGGCTATACGGGCACTAAGCGAGTCTCCATGCGGTTTCCATGCCCTTGATACTTCGAGGCGTACCTGCTGCTTTGCCAATTTAGGATACAATTTCATCACTGAATCCACATAAGCGTTCAAGCGTCCCTCCTCACCATGAGCCCCATAAACTGTACGCAAAATATCACTTAGGATATAATAATTTGAGTCAATGCTTTTCTGCGTCTGAATCTCAGTCCACACCTGCCGGCTCAACCGCTCCATATCACCAGGCAGCGATTCCCTGAACTTTTCCAATGCAAGATTTTCAGGCAGGGACTCGTATATTGAGTCAACAACAATCATATACCTGCGGGTTACTTCCAAGGCACTTTTGGTTTCTGGAGGGAAATCATCCTGAGACACAGGATGAGACCTCATTACCGAATCCTGATATGCACCCAGTCGTGTATAGAACAAAGAAAGTGAGCCAATACAGGTTGCCTTGTCCGGAGCATTCTTAATGCTGTCCAATGCCTCCTGATAGAACCAGTCGGTTTCCGCAGCCGCCTTTTCCATCAATCGTTCAAAATTGTCCCTGGCCTCATTCTTCTGCTGCTCGATATGACTGTCCACCATGGAATCAACAGGTATGTTGGCAGCAACCGTCTTCATCTCATCCACAGCTTCCTGATACATCTCTCCAGTCATGTCGAGAACCTGATTGCTGTAGCTGTCTATCTGAGTGTCGACATTGCGGCCGATCCTTTCATAAACATACATAAGACCCATGAGCACAATCAGTAAGGCGGTCGCTCCCGTAAGCACATAAGGACGACGCCCCGCCGCAGACATGGCCTTGCGGATGTCCGTGACACTCTGGAAACGCTTTGTAGGCTCGGGGCAGCAGCAACGCCGGGCCACGCGACGATAGCGGCGGCCTCCGAAAAGCAGATTGATTATCTTGCCAACAGAATATATATCCGATGCTGCTCCGGCTGAGCCGCGTCCGTCCAGAACCTCCGGTGCCGAATAGCCGCAAGTGCCTCCGAGGGTTCCGGCATAGACGCAGTCCCCGCTTTCCGAAAGCCCGAAATCGATAATGCGGGCCGCCCCGTTAACATTGACGACAATATTGTCCGGCTTAAGATCATTGTGCAGGATACCGCGGTGATGCAGATAGTCCACTCCGTCCAGAATGTCCCGTAGCACGGTCCTGAGCTGCGCCTCGGACGGAGCGTCAGCCACGAACTCATCCAATGTGCGGCCGGAGATGTACTCCATCTCAATAGCCGGCCCGACAGGAGTATCCTCTTCGAACCCTAAGACACTGACAACACAGGGATGTGACAAATCCCTGCACAGCTCATATTCCCGTTTCAATAGCGAGACGGACATGGCGTTGTTCTCAACGGCGGCCTTAAGAGCCACGTATCTTGCACCATGCCTGGCCTTCAGGATACGGAATACCCGCCCCGCACTTAATGTCTCTAAAATTACGATACCGTCACCGCCCTGTTCCAGAGTACCGGTCACGTCTGCAGAACCCGAATGTATTTTCATAAGTCTTGATTGTAATCGTCCTATAATCTTTCCAATGTCGTCAGGCCATGGTCCGTACCCATAACATAGCGGGGTACGGTCTCGGAGTCATGTACGAAATTATCGACTGCAAGCGGATATCCGAGGATGAACATTCCGCACTCAAAGGTATCCCCGGGCCGCATCGTGGAATTCTCTGTCTCCACGGCCCTGAACGTACGGCCCCCTCCGAACTCCACCACACACAGACGGTCCGGCAACCAGCCTATCCGCAACCTGTCCCCTACCCGCAGATCTTCCGTCCTAACTGACCGGACGTCCCGCACCAGATCAGACTCTGTCCCGGCCACTTCCCTGAGATGAGCGCAGAAAGCATCCCAGCCGTCAAATCCAGCATAGCGGCTGAGCACGTCCAAAGTCCGGCCGAACACAGTATCGTAACTTTTCATGCGGCCCCATATCCGTCTAAGCGTATTCTCCGCTATATGCTCTCTGGTGACACGCTCTATCTCTGACACAAGTATGGCGAAATCACTCCGGCAGGCCAGGCTGCGTCCCAGCCGCCGCTCCACTTCCAGTCTCAATGCCGCCACCTGCGGCAAGTCAGTATGGACATTCATAGTCATTTAGTTTTCATCGGTTTTTACCATATTCTGCACAGCGGTGGCCGCAGCTACGGCAAGCTGGTCACAACGGTTGTTCATCGGATTGTCGGCATGGCCCTTCACCCATACGAAACGGACCCGGTGACGGCGGTAGACCTCCAAAAAGCGAATCCAGAGATCGGCATTGAGCCGTTTCTCGAACCGTTTGCGCTCCCAGCCGAAGACCCAGCCCTTGTTGACCGAGTCCACCACATACTTTGAGTCGCTGTACAGGATAATCTCCGCATTAGGACGCCTGACAGCCTCCAGCCCGACAATGACCGCCGTCAGTTCCATACGGTTGTTGGTCGTCTCCGGAAAGCCCTCCGAGAGTTCCTTGTAATGCTCTCCGCAACGCAGTATGACCCCGTAACCGCCCGGGCCTGGATTGCCCCTGGACGAGCCGTCAGTGAATATCTCTATCGGCAGTAATCTCCGCTCAGCGCACATCTCCATCTGCTCTATACCGGTCCTCTCACCCCACCCTTGGAGCCGCCTTCCTGAGCCGGCACAGGTCTCAGCACATCCTGTCTCATCTCATCATAGTTCCAGCGGTTGCGGACTATGTCAATGGCCTCGTATATGGCCGACTTCATAGGCATGGGATTGGCTATGCCCTTGCCGGCCAGCTCATATGCCGTTCCGTGGTCAGGAGCGGTGCGCACCACAGGCAGACCGGCTGTGAAATTGACTCCGGTATCGAAAGCCAATGCCTTGAACGGTATCAGACCCTGGTCATGATACATGGCCAGCACCGCGTCGAAGTTGTACTGCTGATGGGTGCTGAAGAAGCCGTCCGGCGAATATGCCCCGAACGCCAGGATATCCTCCCGTCCCGCCGCCTCGATGGCCGGATTGATAATCTCTATCTCCTCGCGGCCCAGCAGTCCTCCATCCCCCGAATGAGGATTCAGGCCCAGTACGGCTATCTTGGGACGGACTATGCCGAAATCCCTCTTCAGCGAGGCGTCCATTAGACGCAGCTTGCTCAGAATCTTGTCAGTGGACAGCGCGGAAGGCACCTGCGACAACGGAAGATGGTTTGTCAGCACACCGACCCTCATCTTGTCGGCAACCAGACACATGATACCGTCCTTTACTCCGAACTCGTTGATAAGGAACTCTGTATGTCCGGTGAATCCGGGAAAATGCAGGGCAACGGCCTTTTTATTGAGCGGCGCCGTCACCATAGCGTCCAAGTCCCCGTTCCTCAAATCCTTGACCGCCTCTCTGAGGGCTATAAGTGACGCATTGGCCGCTTCCGGAGCCGGCTGACCGGGGTCGATGCGGAAATTGTCCGGCACACAATTGATGATATTGACCCGCTTGGGATGATAATCCTTGGCTGTATTGATGATATTGGTGTTGAGACTGTCCACATCGGGCAGCTGCTTCTTGTAGAATCCGAAGGCCCTCGATGAGCCGTATACTACCGGAACGCAGATATCAAGCAGACGGGCATCGGTCAATGATTTGATTATGACCTCATAACCCACTCCATTGGTATCTCCCTGCGTTATTCCTATGATAATTTTTCTGTCCATACCCTCATATTTTTGAATTAATATGACATTAAGGATGCAAAATTACTTAAATTTGCCATATGTCCTACATTCTTGACAGGGAAATACAATATCTGCCCGGCATCGGGGAAAAGAGGGCCGCACTTCTGGAAAAGGAGCTCGGTATCCGCACTTTCGGAGACATGCTGTACACCTTTCCTTACCGGTACATTGACCGCAGCAAGGTGTATTCCATCTCCGAGATAGACTCCGCCTCAGCGTACATCCAGCTCAGGGGCAAGATCATACGCACTTCCACCAGCGGGTCCGGCAAGACAGCCCGGCTTGTAGCCACCCTCCGGGACGAGAGCGGCGCCATCGATCTGGTGTTCTTCAAAGGACTCAAATGGATACAGGAGAAAATATCTCCGTCCAGGGAATATATCGTCTTTGGAAAACCATCCCTGTTCAACGGGGTATGGAACATGGTTCATCCTGAGCTGGAGCCGGTCGGGGAAAGCGGCACATCCTCATGGCCGTCAACCCTCATCGGCATCTACTCCAGTTCGGACAAGCTGCGTAACAGCGGCATTTCCGTCAAGGTATTCGCCAGAATGCAGCAGACTCTCCAGCAGAAGACATCCGGACTCATCCGGGAGACCCTGCCGCAGGAGGTCATCGCGGCCAACAGACTGCCGTCCCTGGCATTTGCCCTGAGCAACATACATTTTCCCAAGGACACGAGAAGCCTGGAAGCTGCCCGGTACAGACTCAAATTCGAGGAACTGTTCTTCCTCCAGCTTTCCCTGCTGCGGCAGAAAAATGTCAGGATGAGCGGCTCGTCCGGCATTCTATTCCCCAGGGTCGGGCAAGCATTCAATTATTGCTACGGGAAACTGCCATACGAGTTGACGGGAGCCCAGAAGCGGGTAATCAAGGAGATACGCCGTGACACGGTCTCCGGCAAACAGATGAACCGCCTCCTGCAGGGGGACGTAGGCAGCGGCAAGACCATGGTGGCCCTGCTTACGGCACTCATCGCGGTAGACAACGGATACCAGGCCTGCGTGATGGCTCCTACGGAAGTACTTGCAGTACAGCATTTCCGCAATTTCGAAAGAAGCCTTGCAGGTTCACCTGTCCGCATCGCCCTGCTGACCGGAAGCTCCAAGGCCAAGGAGCGCAGGGAGATAGACGCGGGACTGCGGGACGGAAGCATCAACATCCTCATCGGGACTCACGCGGTCATAGAGGACAATGTGGTCTTTGACCGTCTGGGATTTGTAGTCATCGATGAGCAGCACCGCTTCGGTGTGGACCAGCGGGCCCGTCTGAGACTCAAGTCTGCAGAGCCGCCGCATATTCTGGTAATGACGGCAACGCCCATCCCGCGGACCCTGGCCATGACCCTCTACGGCGACCTGGACGTATCCGTGATAGACGAGCTGCCCCCGGGCCGCAAGCCGGTACAGACCATCCATATGACGGAGGGACAGCGTTACAAGATGTACGACTTCATAAAGAGCGAGATACGGAAAGGCAGGCAGGCCTTCATCGTCTATCCGCTGATAAAGGAATCCGAGACTCTGGACTACCAGAATCTGGAAGAAGGATACCAGACCGTCGTAGAGTACTTCAAGGCGCCGGAGTTCATCACCGCCGTAGTCCACGGCCAGCAGACCAACGAGAACAAGGCACACGACATGAAGTTGTTCGCCGACGGAAAGGCGGATATCCTGGTGGCCACGTCCGTCATCGAAGTCGGCGTGGACGTGCCAAACGCCTCGGTGATGGTCATCGAGAGCGCGGAGCGTTTCGGCCTGTCCCAGCTCCATCAGCTCCGCGGACGGGTCGGAAGAGGCGCCGAGAAATCCTACTGCATCCTAATGACAGGATACAAGCTCAGCGAGGACTCGCGGAAACGCATCGAGCTGATGTGTTCCACCAACGACGGTTTTCAGCTTGCAGAGGCCGACCTGCGGATGAGAGGTCCTGGAGACATGGAGGGCACACGGCAGAGCGGACTGGCCTTTGACCTGCGGATAGCAGACCTCGGCAAGGACTCCCCTATCCTGGCGCAGGCACGGGCTGCCGCCTCCGATGTCCTTGCCGCTGACCCCCTGCTTGAAAGTCCGTCCTCCGCCCTGCTCCGTTCCGGACTCGACCGGCTGCGCCAGGAAGGCGGAGAAGTTATTGATTATTCAACCATAAGTTAAATTATATGAAAATACGCACCATCGCCTTAGTGGCACACGACAACTGCAAGAAAGACCTTATAGAATGGGTTCGGTTCAACAGGGGCACCCTGGAGAGATACCGTCTCGTCTGCACCGGCACCACCGGCCGCCTCGTACAGGAGGCCCTGGAGGAAGACGGACAGAAGGACCTGAACATAACCCGCCTGAAATCCGGACCGCTCGGCGGAGACCAGCAGTTGGGCGCCCTCATCGCCGAAGAGGTCATCGACATGATTGTCTTCTTCTGGGATCCCATGCAGCCCCAGCCCCACGATGTGGACGTAAAGGCCCTGCTCCGTATCTCCAACCTGTACAACATCCCGACTGCATACAACCGAAGCACGGCCGACTTCCTCATATCCTCACCTCTTTTCAAGGAGGACTACGACAGACAGGTCCGCGACTACTCCGGCTACCTCAACCGGGAACTGAAAGAGGCCACATCGGGACAATAATGTCCAAGAAAACACACATACTATCATGAATACCGACACGGACAAAAACATGGATGACAAGAGATGGACTGTGCTCGAGAGCGAGTACCTCTTCCGCCGCCCGTGGCTCACCGCCCGCCGGGACAAGGTACAGCTGCCCAACGGCAACATCAATCCCGAGTTCTACGTCCTCGAATACCCCGACTGGGTCAATGTCATCGCCGTCACCGAGGACGGCCGTTTCATCATCGAGCGGCAGTACCGCCACGGCATCGGCTCCACCGGCTGGGAAATACCGGCAGGAGTCTGCGAGAAAGGCGAGACACCGGAGCAGGCCGCCCGCCGCGAGCTGCTTGAAGAGACCGGCTACGGTGACGGCACATGGACTCTCAGCCTTGTATCGGCACCCAATGCCAGCACCAGCAACAACCACTGCTACAGCTTCGTAGCTACCGGAGTCCGGAAGATTTCCGACCAGCATCTGGAAGCCACCGAGGACATCTCCGTCCATCTGAAGACCCGAGAGGAAGTCCTTGAGCTGATGCGCTCCGGCCAGATCCGGCAGGCCACCATGCTCAGCCCTCTCTGGAAATATTTCGCCGAGAAAACAACCTTATAAAACCTCAATATCATGAAAGAGACCGACTATGACGAACTGAGTTTCAAGCAACTGCTCAAATACGCCGAAAAAGGCGACGAATGGGCACAGTATCTGGTAGGACTGGAATACGCCTTCCCTGAAAATGATGAAGAAGCGGATGAGGAGGAGGCCGTCCGATGGTTCAGCAAAGCTGCGGAGGCAGGCGTGCCTGAGGCCCGCTTCAGGATGGCTGAGAGGCTGTTCACCGGCAGCGGCATCGGGCAGGATACCGAAGCGGCATACGACCTGCCCTGAAAGTTGCCGAAGAGGCAGACCTGCCTGAGGCGTGGGCACTCCTGGGCTTCATGTACGGAGCGGGCGTTCCAGTAGAGGAGGATATGGACAAATGCCGGGAGTTGCTGGAGAAAGGAGCCTCCATGGGTTCCGAATATGCCCAGTGGTTCTTTTGGTTTTTCTTTACAATTGGCGTCTTTGTGGTTGCAGTAATCAGTTTTCTTATCATTACATCATACTATGACAAATAAAAAGAAAACAGATCGTTATTAGTCATATCATAAAAATCAGTCAGATGAAACTGCATATTATTATCATATTAAACCACACAATAAAATCTACATAACATCCAGAAAAAATATTATTAGAAGAGGAGATAATATTTGCCCTCTTCTAATAATAATCTTTTGAGCCCACTCCTAAGAGCCTGCACGCAATCAATCATCCTTTAAGTTTCGGAAGTTTGTATTTAACATTGTCTATTCTGATAGTAGACGTTCCACCTTTAACATTATGAATAGTGGTATGTCCATCTGTAATACAAAATAGATTGGATGAACCAGGTTCTTTGGTTATTGTTACAGACTTTTCTATACCTCCTAAAGAAGAAATAGTCTCACGTTGAGCTCCAAATGAAACATTATAACCGTCAATAGATGCGACTTCTGAGGAGTTATAGTCTTGGCAATCATCAATGTAAGAATCATCAAAATCTGTGCCATTATCGAAGCTGTCAAGACAATCATAATGAACACTTGAAGTCAAACTGTCAACAGAAGAAAGTGCATCGCTTTCTGTCGTATCATTAGCATCAAATAATTCACTTAGATTATCTCCTAAGTCTTCTATCATATCTTTAATATCTTCAAAGTCAATCATTATATTCCTAAAGTAAAAATTCTTCTAATAATACTGGAAATAAGATGGTTTTGATCAGCAAACTGATTCCATTCTTTTTTTATTATACGCTGAGATTCCTTAGACAACGGTTTCTCTAATTCATCTTCAATATAGCAACATTGAGGATATATACTAAATGCTTTTTCTTTTATTATTTCTTTTTCTGATTCTGTAAGATTTTCGATAAAATCCATCGTTAATGGTTTGCCTATATCGCATATTGTCGCTAATTTCCAGTGATCTTTAGAACTTGTACTGTCAAAATCAGGAA
>DVHR01000058.1 GCA_018711925.1 Candidatus Coprenecus pullicola | reverse complement strand
GCTGGCACGGAGTTAGCCGATGCTTATTCGCACGGTACTCTCATCGGGCCACGCGTGACCCTTATTGCTCCCGTGCAAAAGAAGTTTAAAATCCATAGGACCGTAATCCTTCACGCGGCATGGCTGGATCAGGCTTCCGCCCATTGTCCAATATTCCTCACTGCTGCCTCCCGTAGGAGTCTGGACCGTGTCTCAGTTCCAGTGTGGGGGACCAACCTCTCAGTTCCCCTAGACATCGTAGCCACGGTGGGCCGTTACCCCGCCGTCCAGCTAATGTCACGCGAGCCAATCCGTCTCCGACGTATCTTTATCCCCGAGGCGATGCCACTCCGGGGAACCATGGAGCATTAGGCCGGATTTCTCCGGGTTATTCTCCTGAGACGGGCATGTTGCTCACGCGTTACGCACCCTTGCGCCGGTCGCCGGCGTCAGTATTGCTACTGACCCGATGCCCCTCGACTTGCATGTGTTAAGCCTGCCGCTAGCGTTCATCCTGAGCCAGGATCAAACTCTTCATTGTATATTTTTTAAATTCCAAGCCTATCCTGACCGGTTATTGACGAGATTATTAATATTAATAAACCTCTACCTTTTTCACTCGTACAATGCTATCAAAGAACTTTCATTTGGTATCCGTTTTTCTCAAACGGGCTGCAAATATACGGACTATTTTTTAACCACCAAATTTTTTTGCAATTTTTTTGAAAAAAATTTTCAATCTTTGCGTCATGTATTGGAAACTGTTCATTATTTTCGCGAAGATAGGAGCTTTCACCCTGGGTGGAGGCGTTGCTATGATTCCCTTGATAGAGAGGGAAGTAGTATACAAGAACAAGTGGATCGACGATGAGGACTTCCTGGACATGATCTCCATCGCCCAGTCCGCACCGGGACTCATCGCCGTCAATGTCGCAATCTTCATCGGACACCGGATTGCCGGGATAAAGGGAAGTATCGTCGCCACCATCGGAAGCGTGGTCCCTCCCTTTATAATAATACTGCTCGTAGCCGCGGTCTTCACGACTTTCAAGGACAATGCTGCAGTGCAGGCTGTATTCAAGGGTATTCGTCCGGCCGTCGTAGCCCTCATAGCAGCCCCGGTCATCCGCATGGCGGTAAAGAACCGGCTCAACTGGATAACCGGTACGGTAGCCGTTGCCGCCACCGCCCTCATCGCGTTCCTGAGGATCTCCCCCATCTGGATTATAGTAGCAGCCATATTCGGCGGTCTGGTGATGGCGTTCAGCCGACAGGACAATCACAACCATAAAAAGGAGGAGAAATGATATTCCTTCAGTTATTCTACACATTTTTTATAATAGGGGCATTCACCTTCGGCGGAGGCTATGCGATGCTGTCCCTGATCCAGAACCAGGTAGTGACTGTACATCAATGGCTCACTCCTGAGGAGTTCACCGATATCGTGGCCATATCCCAGATGTCTCCCGGCCCGATAGGCATCAACAGCGCGACTTACATCGGATATTCAGTACCACACGCCATGGGCTTCAGTCCGGCCATAAGCGTGCTCGGCTCGCTGACGACTACCATAGCAGTAGTCCTGCCCTCCTACCTCCTGGTATTGTGGATATGCATCCTCTTCGAGAAATTCAAGACCAATCCCTATTTCGCGTCCGTCCTGAAAGTGATGCGACCGGTCACAATAGGCATGATCGCCGCGGCGGCCATCATTCTTATCACCCCATACAATTTCATAGACTGGTGGAGCTGGATTCTATTCGGAGGAACCTTCGCCGCACTGTTGTTCCTAAAGGCCAACCCCATCTGGGTGATTATAGCCTCAGGAGTCGCCGGATATCTCATTTACGGCCTCTGACTATAGGAGTTTTCGATAATTGTCATTAACTTTGGATTCTAAATCCTCAGTTGATTATGAAAACAAGATTTACTCTCCTATCGCTGATAATCGCAGCAGCGGCAATTCTATGTGCATCATGCGGCAATAACGACCCCAAACCATCTGGTGGTCAGGGCGATGAGTCCGATGACGAATCTATCTTCGCCAAGGGTGCGGATATAAGTTGGGCGACTGAGATGGAGAGGGACGGAATAAAGTTCAAGACTGTCGACGGTACTGAAATGGAATGTACTGCCCTGATGAAAGACTTGGGCTTCAATGCCATAAGACTAAGAGTATGGGTTGATCCAGAGGAAGGATGGTGCGGTGTGGAAGACGTAATGACCAAGGCCAGAAGAGCACACGACCTGGGTATGAGGATTATGATTGACTTCCACTACAGTGACTGGTGGGCTGATCCTCAACAGCAGAACAAGCCTGCCGCATGGGAGGACTATGATCTGGAACAACTGTGCAGCGCAGTAAGTGACCACACATCAGAAGTGCTTGCATCTCTTAAAGACGCAGGAATCACACCGGAGTGGGTGCAGGTCGGAAACGAGACATCGAACGGCATGCTGTGGGACACAGGGAAGGCCGATCTGGACATGGCCGCATACGCAAGACTCACCAATGCCGGATATGACGCGGTAAAGGCCGTCTTTCCTGATGCGAAAGTAATCGTACATCTCGACCACGGAGACAATCAGGATCTATATGAATGGATTTTCAGCGGGCTCAAAGAGAACAACGGCAAATGGGACATGATAGGCATGTCGGTATATCCCGAATACTATGTGACAGACGGACAATATGATGACGGTGACTACAAGTCCGTCGTTGATGCCGTCATTTCCAATATAGCCGCCCTGTACATCAAATATGAGACACCATGCATTATCTGCGAGGCCGGCATGTCATGGAACAAGCCAGATGAGTCATTCCGCTTTCTGTCCTATCTGATAGAGCGGACTGAAAATCTCAACCTGGGAGCATGCGCAGGCGTATTCTACTGGGAACCACAGACCAACCCGGCCTGGACATCGCAGATATATCAACAACTCGGGTGGAGCTCATACGACAAAGGAGCATTTGATGAGGATTTCAAACCCACTACTGCTCTGGATGCATTCAAAAACTGACAAATAAACAATCTAAAGATGAATACGAGACACTTTATCCTGACAACCGTGCCGGCATTGCTCATGCTGATACCGGCAACCGCAGTCCATGCAGACACTGCTACTGACGGAGATGTAAGAAAAGTCACTCTTCTGGATGAGGGGTGGCAATTCGGGAAAGGCGAGAATCCTACAGAATGGGAGGATGTCTCTATCCCTCACGACTGGGCCATCTACGGCCCGTTTGACCGTGAAAACGATATCCAGACTGTAGCCGTAGTACAGAACGGAGAGGAGACGGCTTCCGTCAAGACCGGACGCACAGGCGGACTTCCGTACGTGGGGGTAGGCTGGTATGTACGCAACCTGGATGTGGATCTGGAACCGGTCATATCCTATTGCGGCAGACGGGCGACGCTTGTATTTGACGGCGCCATGAGCGAGGCCAGAGTCTACGTCAACGGCCACGAGGTCATCTTCTGGCCCTACGGATACAACTCCTTCTACTGCGACATCACTCCGTATCTGACAGAGGACGGCAAGGGCAATGAGCTGAAAGTCAGGCTAGAGAACAAGCCACAGTCATCCCGATGGTATCCCGGAGCCGGTCTTTACAGAAACGTCTGGCTCATCGAGACCAATGATGTCCACATACCCGTATGGGGCACGACCGTCACCACGGAGCTCAACGGGGCCGGAGACACAGCGACTGTCAGACTGGCAACAGAAGTGGAAGGCATACCTGACGGATTCGACATGCAGCTGTCCACTACGATATACGACCGCGACAGCAAAGTCGTAGCCGGCTCCGTAGACCACACCCCTATAGACTCGGCAAACGGGTCCTGGAAAGCAGAGCAGATCTTCCGCATCGCCAATCCGGAATTGTGGTCTCCTGAGACTCCCAGCCTGTACAAAGCCGAGACAAGGGTAATCATATACCCGACTCCGCCGGAATTCAAACCGGGGGAGCAGAGATACGTCCAGGCCAGGAAAGAACTTTGCGACACTTACACCACCACATTCGGTATCAGGACGATAGAGGTTCGTCCCGAGACCGGGTTCTACCTCAACGGACAGAACCGCAAGTTCAAGGGAGTCTGCCTGCACCACGACCTCGGCCCGCTCGGAGCCGCAATCAACGTCTCGGCCCTGCGGCACCAGCTCACCATGCTCAAGGACATGGGCTGCGATGCCATCCGCACCACACACAACATGCCGGCACCCGAGCTTATACAGCTCTGCGACGAGATGGGATTCATGGTTGTCGTGGAGAATTTCGACGAGTGGAACGAGGCTAAATGCCTGAACGGCTACCACCGGTTCTTCGACGAATGGGCCGAAAAAGACATGGTCAATATGATACGCCATTACCGCAACAATCCCTCAGTAGTGATGTGGAGCATCGGCAACGAGGTACCCTCCCAATGGTCTCCGGAAGGAGTTGAAGTAGCCCGTTTCCTGCAGGACATCTGCCATAGGGAAGATCCGACCCGTCCGGTCACCTGCGGCATGGACCAGATAGACGCAGTGCTGTCCAACGGATTTGCCGCCGTACTGGACGTTCCCGGATTCAACTACCGCACTTTCAAATATCTGGAAGGATACAACACATTGCCGCAGAAAATGATTTTAGGCAGCGAGACCTCCTCGACCGTCAGCTCCAGGGGCATTTATCATTTTCCCGTAGAGAAAAAGCACACCGCCCTCTACGAAGACCACCAGAGTTCCTCCTACGACCTCGAATACTGCTCATGGTCCAATATTCCGGACGAGGATCTGGCTCTTGCAGAGGATTATCCGTGGACGATGGGACAGTTCGTCTGGACCGGATTCGACTATCTGGGAGAGCCGACACCATACGACACGGATGCGTGGCCCAACCACAGCTCGATGTTCGGAATCATAGACCTTGCATCAATACCAAAAGACCGTTACTGGCTCTACCGCAGCATCTGGAATGAGGACAGCCCTACCCTGCACGTTCTGCCCCATTGGAACTGGGAGGGACGCGAAGGCGTAGTCACTCCTGTTTTTGTTTACACCTCATGGCCTAAAGCCGAACTATTCGTGAACGGCAAGAGCATGGGATTCAGGGAGAAAGGCGATGGAGACCTGCTGTCACGGTTCCGTCTGATATGGGATGACGTGCGCTATGAGCCCGGCGAGATAACAGTCATAGCCTATGACGAGAACAATATCGAGACCGAACGGAAGACTATACGCACAGCCGGCAAGCCTCATAGCATCGAGCTCATACCGTCCAGAGACAGCCTGTATGCAGATGGCAAGGACCTGCTTTACGTTACCGTACGGATTGTGGACCGCAACGGAAACCTCTGCCCGCTGGACACCCGGAAAGTGCGCTTCGAGGTGTCCGGAGCGGGACAGTTCAGGGCCGTGGCCAACGGAGATCCTACCTGCCTGGAGCCTTTCCACGTTCCTGAGATGAGCGCATTCAGCGGACAGCTCACCGTCATCATCCAGAGCGACAGGACTCCCGGTCCGATAACCTTGACTGCCAAGGCCAAAGGTCTGAAGAAGGCCGTACTTGAGACTATTTCCAGATAATTGACAAAAACACTGAGATATGATGAGAGAAAAGATTCACGAACAGTTTCAGAAGCATTTCGGAGGCTCTGGTGAGTTTTACGCCTCTGCCGGAAGAATCAACCTGATAGGTGAGCACACCGACTACAACGGCGGATTCGTGTTCCCGGGAGCCATTGACAAGGGCATGATAGCCGAAATACGTCTCAACGGCACTGACCGGGTACGGGTGTATTCCGTAGACCTGGACGACTCGGCCGAATTCGGATTCAAAGAAGATGATGCACCCTCTGCATCCTGGGCCCGTTACATATTCGGAGTCTGCATGGAGACCATCAAATACCGCGGGCCGCTGCTGAAAGGATTTGACGCGGTGTTCGCCGGAGATGTTCCGCTCGGAGCGGGCATGTCCTCCTCGGCGGCCTTGGAAAGCACCTTTGCCTTCGCTCTCAACGACATGCTGGGGCTGGGCATCGACAAATTCCAGCTGGCCCGCATAGGACAGGCCACTGAGCATAATTACTGCGGTGTCAACTGCGGCATCATGGATCAGTTCGCTTCCATATTCGGCAAGGCCGGCAGTCTTATCCGGCTGGACTGCCGCTCACTCGAATACCGCTACTATCCATTTCATCCTCAAGGCTACCGGCTGGTGCTGCTTGACTCCGTGGTGAAGCATGAACTGGCCTCATCTGCCTACAACAAGCGCCGTGCTTCCTGCGAGTCCGTGGTAGCCGCAGTCAAGGCAGCCGGACATCCGTGGGTGGAGTTTCTGCGCGATGTTACGCCCGCCATGCTCGAACAGGTACGCGGCTCGGTCCCATCAGAAGACTACATGAGGGCCGAATACGTGATAGAGGAGATTCAGCGGGTTCTTGACGTATGCGATGCTCTTGAACGGGACGACTATGAGACTGTGGGCGCGAAGATGTACGAGACCCATCACGGCATGAGCAGACTCTATGAGGTAAGCTGTCCGGAACTGGACTTCCTCAACGACCTGGCCCGTGAGTGCGGAGTGACCGGCTCGAGAGTCATGGGCGGAGGTTTCGGCGGCTGCACCATCAACCTGGTCAAGGACAGCCTTTACGACGAGTTCATAGCAAAGGCCGTCAGAGAGTACGCCGCCCGATTCGGTCATGATCCAAAAGTATATCCTGTGGTCATCAGTGACGGTGCCCGTAAACTCGAATAAGCCATGATACACCTTATCAATAAATCCGGAGCGTCGGTGATGCTCACCGAAAGGGGCGCCGGCATAGTGTCGGTGGTCGTCCCCGACAGGAACGGAGTCATGGGCGACGTGGTGCTGGGCTATAGGGACGAGGCGAGCTATCTCGGCGACGGCCCGTGCATGGGGAAGATTCCCGGCAGGTATGCCAACCGCATCGCCGGAGGCCGGTTCTGCCTGGACGGCAAATGGTTTGACCTGGTGAAGAATCACCCTGAATACCAACTGCACGGAGGACCGGACGGTTTCGCCAACCGGATGTGGAAAGTGCTGCGGTCATCGGATACCCAGGTGCTGTTCGCATTAGACAGTCCGGACGGCGACCAGGGCTATCCCGGCGCCCTGCATGTGGAGGCTCTGTACTCCTGGAAGGACGACAACTCGCTCCGCCTGGAGATTACGGCCACTACCGACGCACCTACGGTTATCAACCTGACCAATCATACTTACTGGAACCTTGACGGTGAGGACAGCGGCAGTATTTTCAGCCACAACCTGCGTCTCAACGCCTCGCGCTGGCTGACCACCTCGGAGGCCCTTATCCCCACCGGTGAGTTCGCTCCCGTGAAGGACACACCGATGGACTTCCGCACCGCAAAGCCCATCGGCCACGACATCAAGGCCGACTTCCCGGCCCTGAAATACGGCAAGGGCTACGACAACTGCTGGATAATAGACGGCCCCCCCGTGTCCGAAGAAGTTCCTAAGTCCGGGGACATTTCCGGGTCTGGCAAAATTCCGGCACCCGTCGGCGCCTACGGGGCCGGGAAAGCTCCCGCATCTGCCGTAACCGCAGTGGAGGATGCTCCCGGACTGGAGGAAACCGTAATGCAGGGACTGAAACCGGCTGCGGAACTCAGCTCCGCCGTATCGGGCCGCCGCCTGGAGGTCTGGACTGACCAGCCCGGAGTGCAGGTCTACACCGGCAACTGGCTGGAGGGATCACCCGTAAGCAAGTCCGGCCGTCCCTACCGCGACTACGACGGCGTGGCCATAGAGTGCCAGGACCTGCCGGACGCCCCCAACCATCCGGCATTCCCGTCTACCGAACTGCGCCCCGGCCAGACGTGGCACCGCACCATCCTCTTCAAGCTCTCAGTTGACTGACAGACGTCGCATCCATGTCCCGGCATTTTCATCCTCCGCCGGGACATCGCTTTTGAATTGCCCGCCGACTGAGCCACACCATCTGCTGACGCCCCAGATTCTTCCCGCCGCTGTACCAAAGTTAATGCTTTAATACAGCCCCTTTATGTCCTCGGAGATTAGGGCACGTTCTACTATTGCCGTTCCTGCAGGCCCTGTATTTTCCACCAAGACCCGTTCACGAACATCCAGCAGTCGAAAAGACCAGGCCCTCCCACCGCTTCACGGCGGGCCCCTCCCTCTTGTGCCGAGGGCGGCAAGTCTTTTCTCGTCGCTGGATGTTCATTGAGTCGTCTTAGGGGTGATTCCAGCCTCGCTGACCATTCAGCAGCGACACCAATCGTGTCCTGCTTCCGTATCTGTCCGCTTCGGAAAGCCAACCATTTTCCCTCATATCTCCGGCACCTTCGCAAGAGGGCCCCAAGAGGGCCCAAGATTGGCAAGACCTAGGCAAGACCTATCCTCGGTAGTTAATTGATAACACGCTAATACTCAATACATAAGCCAGAGCGCCATGAGGATAGGAGTAGGCTAAATCGCCCAAAACAGCCGGAAACCGCCACCCCTATCCTCTGACGCGCACCCACAACTCACAGACATTCAGAGCATTGCTATAATATAGCATAGGATAGGTGTTACATACCCGAGTAATTGGAGGCTTGCCTTTATCCTACCACCTCTTTTGCATAAATTAACCAACTAAACACGGGACAGAATAAACGCACGGCTTGCAGGAAACGTAAAAAACTTTCAACCACTGCTGTCAAATTCAGCAAAAGGGCCTTGGAGATGTTAGATATTATTGCGTCCTTTGTACTGTCACAAACAAATATCATTAAAATGAAGGGAACGGAAGAGGCAAGCGAGAAAATGTTTCACATAGTCACTTCTTCGAAAGACGAAGTACTGTGCAGAGATTTTAAGGACTACACGACACTTGAGAACTATATATGCTTCGCGGCATACCGGAACGGCAACACGCTTCTGGCATACGCCGTAATGTCAAACCATATCCACATTGCAATTGTCAGCACAGAACCGACCTCATTTATAAGGACACTACAGTTGTCATACGCAATGTATTTCAACAGGCGGTACGAAAGACGCGGAACTGTCTGCGGAAAGCATATCTATTGCAAGGAAGTCCGTGGATATCCCCAACAGAAAACGGTCATCAGCTATATCCTCCGCAATCCGATGCATCACGGCATCTGCGAGACTCCATGGCAATACCCTCACTCCTCCATCAGCGCATACTTCCGTAAATCATTGTCCGTCAACGAACCTTTCACTATGGATTGCGGCACTGCCGAGCCAGACGGGAGCGGTCACAAAGACATCCTGCTCCGCTGCGGCACATCCCGTGTCAGCTTCCCGGCGGACAAGACGGGACGGGTGCTCTTAGGAAAATTTATAAACGCTAACCGGGTGGAGCACATCTTCAGGACGGCACGCAACTTCATACACTGCACCAACCGCTGGAACACCGAAGACTGGGAGAAGGAACAGAAAAGGCAGTTCCCTGAAGGTGAGGTATTCTCACTTGGGAACGTGGAGCCGAAAGGTATCACTCCGCTGGATACCATGAGGGCGTATGAGCGGGCTTCATTCCAGCCGCACATCTCCGACCTGGAAATCTGCCGGCACATTGACCGGAACATACTGCCACGTCTCGACCTGACCTCCTATACGAAACTCAACAACCGGCAAAAACAGGATATCGTCCAGGAACTCCAGCAGACATACCATATCGGTTCCGAACAGGCTTACCGCTGTCTCGGCGGCTCACAGATATCTGGACACCTTTCCTCACCGCATACACAATAAAATACTAACAATCAGAGCATTCCAAAAAGCACGACAAGGATAGGGGTCGGCAGAATCGGCCCAAACAGCCAAAAACGGCCACCCCTATCCTTAGACTATTTCGACTTATAAATTGAGATTCAAGGCATTACGCAATCCACATCAAGGATAGGTCCTAAAAGGATGGGGCGCCGCGAAGCGGACAGGACGTTCGGGGCGGACGGCTTGAGGCCGTTCACACCGTGGATGAGCCGATGCGAAGCGAGTGGGACTGTGGAGCCGGCAGCATGGATTCGCCCCGGGGAAAGTGCCCAGAATTTGCGGGGAAACGGTTCACTTTCCCGACGAAAGGCTGGGACAAGAAAGGCGGCGGTGAAAAAGGACAGTGGGGCGAGAGAGCGGCGGGCGAGAAATAATAAAGGCCGGCGGAGAACCCGACAGCCTTTATTACTTAACCTAATACTTAACCTATGAAAAAACTATCCGCAATAGGAACTTGCAAACTGCGTGCCACAAATCCAGAATGACGTTGCAGAATGGTTTAATCTCCGTGACAATCAGGCTACAATGCGATAACGTACAGGCTACAATGTCGTAGCGGGGTCAACCAGCTTGTCCTGATAATAGACCTCGTAGTGCAGGTGATTGCCGGTACTTGAGCCGGTGGTGCCGACATATCCGATAAGGTCTCCCTTGTGGACATCCGCGCCTTTCTTGACCGCAATCCTGTGCATGTGGGCATAAGCGGTCTTGTATCCGTTGCGGTGATTGATCTTGACGAAGTTGCCGTAGCCGCCGTTGCGTTCGGAGAAAGTCACCTCTCCGTCAGCCGTGGCGTATATCGGAGTCATCTTCGGTGCGGCCAGGTCTATACCCTTGTGGGTATGCTTCTTACGGGTAATGGGATGAACACGGGTGCCGAAAGGAGAGGATATGCGCACATACTCCGTAGGCTTTCCACTGGGAACAGAGGAACTCAGTCCTGCCGAACTTTCAGACGCAATCGCAGAAGATGTCCCGACGGAAGTCCCGGCAGCTGATGCCTCGGTTTCAGAGGCGCCGGAAGCTTCATTGCCGGAAATTTCTTCCAGCGAAGGCAACTTGGAAAAATACTCCGGGTCATACGGTTCCAGCACAACCTCGGTCGTAACATTCACAGGCCCGTCATTCTCCTCTACAGCCACGGTCGCCATATCCTTGACTATCTCCTCCAGAATCCCGGCGGCCTCCTGCATCCGCTCCACAGTGTCCTGCTTGTCTGACAACACCGGTATCAGGTCCTCCGGCTTGAGATGCCGGATATTCCTCATACTCTCAGCCAGAATCTGTTTCTGGTCAGCCACCGTAGTCACCACCTTGGGCTGTACGGCCAGCATCTCAGGACGCACCTCTATACCGTCATCCGAGGCCATCAGGTCCATCACGGCCTCATCGTCTTTGAGATACTGCTGATACAGTCTCACAAACTGCTCAAAAGCTCCGTAATACGCAGCCTTGAACCTGGCATACTCCTCCGCCCGCTGATCCGCAAAAGCCTGCTTATCAAGCTCCTGCTGACGCTTAAACTTTTCAAATGCATCATCCGCGTTCTGAGCCGCAGCCGTGCCCGCCAGCACAGACAGCGCAGCCAATGTCAAAACAACCTTTTTCATAATCTAAATCTATTTATTTCAGTATTATCAAACAATCTGACATAAATGGTACGGCTCCGACGTTGTGACATCTGTTCCCGCATTACTGCACAGGAGCCGTAGCGGCAAACCGGTCTCTATGACGTTTCCAGCGCTTGTGCGACCACAGCCAATAGGCCGGCTCCCGGTAAATAGTCTTCTCCAGCATCTTCATGAACTCTCTCGTGTACGGGAACTGACCGTCATCCGACGGGTCCGGGACGACAGGAATAAAAGTCAACCGGTAGTGTCCACGTGAAGTCTTCTCGACATCAAGGTAGACATATTCGGCTCCGACATGGTTGCCTATAGTCTCTCCTCCGACAGAATAAGGTGTATCCTGACCGAGGAAGTCCGTCCAGTGATGCAGTACCTTTCCCGCAGGCCGCTGGTCGGAGATAAAGCCTATGACGAATTTCCCGCCACTACGCTCTATACTTAGAAGCCGGCGCACAGCCTTGTCCTGCGGAATACATTCCAGACCGAACCTGGACCTGACCCTCAGCATCACCTTGTCCATGACTTTGTTGCGCAACGGCATGTATATCTGGCCTCCTGTCAGGGGCTCATGGAAATGGTGAATAATGGCCTGCACCCATTCCCAGTTACCGTAATGACCCAGAAACAGCACCACGGAACGGCCCGACCTGATGATGCCGTCAATAAGTTCCCCGTTGGTCACATCCACCCTGCGGTCCACCTCCTCATCCGAGATGTGCAGCAACTTCACAGTCTCCACCATGCAGTCACACAGGTGACGGTAGAACTTTTTCTCTATCCGGACAATCCGTTTTCTGTCAGACGTCCCGAAAACAAGCTCAAGGTTGTGCCTGACCGTCTTTCTGCGGTATCTTGCTATATAGTAAACAATAAGGTACGCCAGATCCCCGAACAGATACAGCACGCTCAACGGGAGACAGGCAAAGCCGGTAAAAATGCAGGTAAGTATTTTGTATTTTCTTTCTTCTGTCATAACGGAACAAAATACACGAAAAACGTATAAGGAGACAAATTTATCGAAATTTTCCCGTAATACACACAAAAAACTTAACTTTGCGGATTTAAAATAAGAACTTACTCGCTTAACATAAGAATGGACATCGATTTTGTAATCACGTGGGTGGACATGAACGACCCGAAGTGGCAGGCGGATTTCGCGAAATATTCCGGAAACCGGGAAAACACCAAAAACGGGGTCTCGGAAGCCCGTTTCCGCGATTACGGCCTTTTGAGATATTGGTTCCGCGGAGTAGAGAAATTCGCCCCCTGGGTGCGCAGGATACATTTTGTGACATGCGGGCAGAAACCGGAATGGCTCGACGAGAGCAATCCGAAGATTCATCTGGTGGAACACAAGGACTATATCCCGGAGCAGTTCCTGCCCACTTTCAATTCCGTCGTAATCGAATACTATCTGCACAGAATTCCGGACCTTGCAGAGCATTTTGTCTACTTCAATGATGATGTCCATATCATAGACACGGTCGGCACAGAGCGTTTTTTCAGAAACGGCCTGCCATGCGACATTGCCGCCTTTCTATACAACCCTTCCTGGTCACAGTGGTACAGGACACTCAGAAACAGTATAGAAATCATCAACCGCAACTTCGACAAGAAAGAGGTACTGGCCCGGGACCATGACAAATGGTTTGACAAGAGCTACGGCTCAAGAGCCCGTTGGAACTACATCCTAAAGCCTTACAGAAAGTTCATCACCCTGCGGACTCCGCACAACGCACAGCCCTATCTGAAAAGCACTTTTGAAGAGGTGTGGCATGTCGCCGAAAAAGAACTGACTGCGGCATCCGTCAACAAGTTCCGGTCTCCAAGCGACTACACCCCTGAGCTTTTCCGCACATGGCAGATATGCCGGGGCAATTTCGAGCCGTACAACACCTATCAGGACACCAAGATGTTTCCACTCATGATACGTCCGAAACAGGCGGCCCGGGCGATATACAGCCAGTCCTATTCCCTGGTATGCCTGAACGACAACGTGCATATACGCAATTACGGACAGGTGATGGAGAACATCAAGAACGCATTTGAGCACATCCTGCCCGAAAAATCCAGTTTTGAACTTTAGCAGATGGAAAAAATCAACGGAATTCTTGATGCCGGAGTACAGAATGAATTGAGACGCAGATTCAACCCGGACGGGTCGCTGTTGAGGAAACACCAGCTGCGCGCATTGGAAATATTGAAAGAAGTGCATGACCTTTGTACCCGGCACGGCATACGGTACTATTTGTGCTCAGGCACCCTGCTCGGTGCTGTAAGGCATGGAGGCTTCATCCCCTGGGACGACGATGTGGATATAGAGATGAGGTGGACGGATTACCTTAAGTTCCTGAAGTATGCCAAGAGGGAGCTGAAGGGCAAATACAAGTTGCAGACTCACGCCACGGACAGCAATTATTTCATGACTTTTGCGAAAGTAAGG
>DVHR01000057.1 GCA_018711925.1 Candidatus Coprenecus pullicola | reverse complement strand
AATCTAATATAAAATTCGGAAAAGACTGCCAGTCAGTTATCGATAAAGCGACATATTCAGCAGGCTTTGGGAGGGACGCTGTATGTGGCAACAACGGGCGGCATATTGCCGATGATTGTTTGATTTGCCGCAGTGCTTTCAGGGCATTGATGTCAATGTAGAAAATTGTATCTACATGTGCAGTCGTAATAAATACGACTTGATTATCAGGTGTTTACGTTTTAGTCTGCACATTTGCCCAGTTTTAAAATGCCCAAATGTGCACTACGTCTTGTAAGGCCCTGATAGTCAAGGGTGATTTTTACAAACTGCACACAACGGTACAGATTTATCTTAGGTATTCTGTGTTGCGGGAAACTTTATAATAGCTGCTGAGTGTACCAGTCCTGCGGGTTTTGGGTACACTCTCGGCTGGGTTGACAGGGGACATGGGTTCTGGGGCAAGAGTTGGAGCACGCTGAAGAGGAAGTATAAATGGAAAAATGCTGGAGGCTTAGGGTGAATTATTCACATTCACTTTGCAGAACTGATGGATGTGAAAAACTGGCAGAATTGGGTAAGGTCAGATGAAAATGGGGACGGGCCGGATTCACCTAAGAGGGTGCGTATTGAGCATTCAGCAACGAGAAAAGACTTGCCGCCCTCGGCACAAGAGGGAGGGGCCCGCCGCGAAGCGGTGGGAGGGCCTGGTCTTTTCGACTGCTGAATGTCCACGCAGGACAACGGACAGAATATGCGAAGATGTGCAGTGCATCGAACACGGAGCAGGTGCCGACGAAAGCGCGGAATCATCACCACCTTCTCCATGGTCGGTGCTGTCGCGTATATATGATTTTGAATTTAGAAGCGCAAGGACTTTGTGATAATGCACTGTTAATCAGTTAAATAGTAGTTATGGCCGGTGTTTCTCGGAGTGTTTTTCCCAATCGAGAAGAACATGGTAAAGTAAGTATCTGTAGGATTATCAGGTAGTTATGTCCTTTGGGATGTGCTCGCTAATTCAGAAATCTGACTAAGGCTCCCGACCGCCCTGACTCATTTGCCGGGCAAAATGTCCTCATAGGCATCATTCCGCCCACGTCAGCTATAGACCAATCTGCCTAAAGGCTGTAAAAGTGCTGCGGAATGAGAACTACGGGCGAGGACGAAAACACGCCTGTCCGCTTGATAGCCATCGTAGTGGGCTGTTTTGGTAAACAATTGTAATCCAGTGTATTTGCCTGTGCTAAGTATGGTGGGGACGGGTGCGGCGTAATGCTCTGAAGCATTCTGTTATGCGGGTCTGCGTCAACATTTTTGACAAATGCCGCTTTGAGTACGTTGTATTGCGGCGATAATCCTCTTCAGTCAATGACAATATTGCAAGAGCAGGAAAGGGAGTTTTGGATGGAAGATATAATGATGCAGTATCTTGGTATTGAAATTATTGTAAAGTGATGTGTTGATGGCTGTCCGGCTGGCTGTCATGCTTGAAATACCGTCCATGGCCATCCGCTGTGGGCGGTATTCTCGTATTGTCGGGACGGGGAATACAGCAGACATATCAATGTTGGGGTATGTTGACTGAACCATGAAGCATGGCTGCAAAGTGCAATGCGCACATAGTCAATGATTTATGAAAAGGGAAGGTGCGCTATGCCCTGGAAAAACAGGCCATAGAGCCGATGTGGTCTTGCTATAGGGCTGGGCGACAGTGTGTTATGGGTTGGAAATGTGCTTCATAGTTGTGCTGGTTTATTCCTCGTGCATGTGAGCCAAGGTCAAGATCGTGCTTCATAGGTGTCCTGGTATATCCATGAAGAATATGACATGCTCCGGTCTGGGTACCGGTGGCAGAGTGTATCACGCGCAGTTGTTCGCGGTGCGGGAAATGGATGAAAAAAGAGACTGCACGGATGGGTGGAACCATACACGGTGCAGCCTCTTATGCTGAGTGTGAATGTCAGTCGGTTATGGCAGGGCGAGGAACGCGCAGGCGAACGAGAGGATGGCGTAGAGCTCGGGGAATACGGCGAGAATCATGGTCTTGGAGAAGACGTCGTTGCCGTTGGACATCTCGTTGATACCGTTGCATACGAGGCTGGCCTGCTTGATGGCTGACCACAGGCCCACGAAACCGAGTGCCAGACCGGCTGCACACATGGCCAGTCCCTGATTCATGGTAAGTACCTGCGAGGCATCCTCCATGCCGCCCAGACTGCTGAGCATGAGGAAGAATGCCGCGAATCCGTACAGACCCTGGGTAGAGGGAAGCACGCAGAGGAGCATGGATTTTCCGAATATCTCAGGTTTCTTTTTGAGAGCGGCTATAGTGGTGTTGCCGCCCATGGTTACACCGATGGCACTTCCAGTGCAGGAGAGGGTAAGCATTACTGCCATGCCCACATAGGCTAAAATCAGTGGTGTTGTCATAAGATTGAGTTGTTTATTTGTTATTGTTATATGATTTCAATGGTTTGTATGCTCTGCCGCCTCCTTCGAAGCCTACGTTCTTGTAGAACTCGACGAAGGTCAGACGGACAGGATGGACAAATGCTCCGAGGCAGGAGAGGCCCATGACGGCCAGGTGCCCGAAGATGAGGAATATCACTGTGACAGGCCAGCCGACATACGGGATGCCGGACAGGCTCATCGCGATAGAGTTGATCACAAGCGCGAGGATACCTCCGGTAGTTCCCAGTCCGAAAAGACGTATGTATGAGAGCATGTCTCCGAAGATGCCTGTGATGTCGTACAGTGATACGATGCCTTTCAGGGGTCTCAGCAGGAAGAACTTGGCCGGTTTACTGCAGAACAGGACGAGCACGAGTCCTCCGAACAGCAGTATCTGTGCGGCGATGGAAGGCAGCAGTCTCGAACCGGTCTGGCTTCCGGCATACGCGCATGCGGCCCAGACAATGACCATGCACCAGCCGACCTCACTCAGCCCCTCGTCCCACTTGTGCCTGGAGAAGGCGAAAACGGCTTTTATCATCCTGGCGAAGACTATCTGGAACAGTCCGAAAATGATGGCGAACCAGAACATCTTCAGGTCGGAGAAGAAGAGGCTCTTTATGTCCTCCCGCATGGGGAAGATGTCGTAGAGTTTCATCCCGAATACTGTTCCCGAGAGGAGGGGCATGATTAGCGAGCCCACTCCGAGCCATGCGATAAGCTTGCCGTATGCCTTGTATTTAGGTAATGCAATAGCTGCGGCTATGCCGGCTATGACCAATATCAGTCCGTAGCCCATGTCTCCCAAGCAGAATCCGAAGAAGAGCATGTAGAACGGGGCAAAGTAGGGGGTAAGGTCCAGCTCATCGTAATTGGGCAGCTCATACAGACTGCCTACAGGCTCGAAAAGCCGTGCGAACCAGTTGTTGTGCAACTTTACTGGAGGGTTGTCCTCGCCCTTGGCGGCTTCGGCCATGTAGTAGACGCTGCATGAGTCGAGGTATTCCTTGACTTTGATGTCGTCCTCTGTGGGAGCGAAGCCTTCCACGATACTTATGGTCCCTTCTCCTTCCTTGACGGAGGATGTCTCTGCAAGATACAGGTCAAGTGAGGCGAATGTTCTGTCGGCGAGTTCCTGCAGTTCGGCAGTCCGTTCCGCATATCCGGCGGCCACAGCCAGCAGTCTGTCCCGTTCGGCTTTAAGCCGGTCTATTTCGGACAGTACAGCGGATGCCGGACGTACGGGAAACTGTGCCTGCTCCATGGGAAAATTGAAATCCTCTTCCGGTCCGGACAGTACGGTGAAATATGTCTTGCCGCCTGTGCGGTTGAGCACCCACAGCGGGTATTCCTCCTCCCACCGGCTCTGGAACTTCTTGTCGCCCGCGCAGTAGAAATGGGGGATAAGCCCGGCTTTCCTGATGCGGCCGAGATCTTCCTGGGCGAATTCTCCCCACGGGAGGGCGTTCTGGTACTCTTTCTCCAATGAGGCCAGTCCGGTACTTATATCCATGCGGCGGGCAGCATTGCTTTCAAAGTCTGACAGCATCTGCTCTCCTGAGATTTCAGGATGCGCTTCGGCCTTGAGGTCCGGGTTCTCCTTTGTCAGATTGCCAAGGGAGTCCACAGCGTTCCTGCATCTGGTTATAAGGTCGCTCATCTGCTTAGAGGCATCATCGCAGGCTGCGGCGGAGCGGGTGATGTCCACCATACCTAACGACTGAATACCTGACAGGAAGGAGTCCAAGTCTCCCGAAAGGAGGATCATGGAGTATTTTGTCATCTTGGTAATCATAACGCTTCCTCCTCTTCTTCTAAGTTGTGGCGTGTCTTTACTATTTTCTGGGATGCCTTGGAAAGGTTCTCCTCATCCTCCAGATATCTCTTTATCTTCAGGATGGCTTCGTGGTAGCCTGGTATCTGCACTTTCTCGTAGAGGTTGACCTTCTGGGTGGTCTTCTTGCGGGACCAGTCCAGGATGCGGCTCTTCTCCGAACAGATCTCTGATTCGATACCGAGACGTGCCAGGTCCTTCAGTATCTGTACTCCGTCACTGTACCACATGGGCTTGCGGAACAGGTCGAACTCCTTGACCTCGTATATGACGTTCCTGAGCTCCGGAATCTTGACACCTGCAAACTTTGCTGTTTCCAGCTCCACGTCCTTAACGGTTATCAGTCCGGGCTCGAACTCGTTCCACAGACCTGACATGTATCTGTATTTTTCCAGGGATGAGGCCAGCTCTTCCAATAGCTCATCCGAGCGCTTTTTGGCCTTCTTGACCTCTAAGCGCAGGGCCGCCTCCTTGTTTTTCAAGGTGGGCAGGGCGCGTGTACGGACCTTGAGCTGCTTGCCCAGTTCGTTCAGCGATGTCTTGTTGTATTGGAATTTGATAGCCATTGTAAATTATGATTCTTTGCCTTTCCAGTATTTCTGTATCAGCGACTCCTTCAGTCCTGTCTCGGCCTTGGTGAAATACTTGCCGAACAGCTCCCATGCGGTGTCGAGCATCTCGTTGATGGAGATGTTCACGTCGATGGCCAGCAGTCTGGTGGAGTATTCCTTGGCAAATTCGAGACAGCGGTTGTCGTAGTCGCTCAGGTCGAAGCCGTTCTCCAGCTTGGTCCTGGCGTTGGCCGCGTCTGCGTAGAGACGGACGGCGGTGTTCATCACCTGGTTGTGGTCCTCGCGGGTCTGCTTGCCTATAACCAGCTGTTTCAGACGGGACAGTGAGCGGAAAGGGTCCACAATTACCTTGCCGGTGTCGCTGTCCAGACGCAGGAAAAGCTGACCCTCGGTGATGTATCCGGTGTTGTCCGGGATGGCATGTGTGATGTCCCCGTCATTGAGGGTAGTCACTGCGATAATCGTGATCGATCCTCCAGCGGGCAGCTGTACGGCCTTCTCGTAGATCTTCGCCAGGTCGGAGTACAGGGAGCCGGGCATGGAGTCCTTCGAGGGAATCTGGTCCATACGGTTGCTCACTATCGAGAGAGCGTCGGCATACAGGGTCATGTCGGTCAGCAGCACGAGGACTTTCTCGTTCTTGTCCACGGCGAAATACTCGGCGGCGGTCAGGGCCATGTCCGGTATCAGCAGACGCTCCACGGGAGGCTGCTCGGTAGTGTTGACGAAGCTGATAATCTTGTCCAATGCACCTGCGCTCTCGAACATGTTCTTGAAGTAGAGGTAGTCGTCGTTGGAGAGTCCCATGCCGCCGAGGATGATCTTGTCCACGTCCGCACGGAGGGCCACCATGGCCATCACCTGGTTGTAGGGCTGGTCAGGGTCGGCGAAGAACGGAATCTTCTGTCCCGATACCAACGTGTTGTTCAGGTCGATACCGGCGATACCGGTTGGAATCAGCTGTGATGGCTGTTTTCTTTTATAGGGGTTGACCGACGGGCCTCCGATATAGCGTCTCTCACCCTCCACTTCCGGGCCTCCGTCGATGGGCTGTCCGTATGCGTTGAAAAAACGTCCGGCCAGGTCGTCGCTGACATTGAGGGCGGGCGGCTCGCCGAAAAATGTCACTTCGGCGTTTGTCGGAATGCCGTCTGTGCCTTCGAATACCTGGAGGGTGACGGTATCGTCCTTCATCTTCACCACCTGGGCCAGACGTCCGGCTACAGTGGCGAGCTCGTCATTGGAAACTCCCTGAGCCTTGACTGAGACAGTGGCTTTGGTAATGGCTTCCAACTGAGTGTATATTCTTTGAAATGCTCTATTTGTCATGGCTCATGAATTTATTGATCTGTTCGAGATATTTGTTGAATTCCTCACTCTTGAACTCGGAATAGTTCATCTGACGGAAAATGTTGATGACTTCCTTGTACCATGCCGAGCATTCCTCGAATGTCTCGAAGTCGTGCTCCTGGTCGCAGACTTCCAGTACTTTGGTCAGCATGAATTTCTGACGCTCGATGGGAGATGAGGCGTCTATACTGTCAAATGCGTCCTGCTGCAGGATGATGTAGTCTATCAGCTCAGACTTCCAGTATCGCTCGTGGTAGCTTACGGGCACTCCGTCGTCTCCGAGGATGTTGATCTGCTCAAATGCTTCTTTTCCCCTGAGAACAAGAGTCTTGGCTTTCATTACCATGTCAACCCATCCTGGGGCGACCTTTTCGTTGAGGAAAGATACAATCTCCGGGTATTCGAGGTACTTTGAGTATGAGTCTATCGGATCCACTGCGGGGTAGCGTTTCTTGTCCGCACGGTTCTGGGAGAGGGCGTAGAAGCAGCGGGCCGCTTTCTTGGTGGACTCGGTTACCGGCTCTTTCAGGTTACCTCCGGCCGGTGATACCGTACCTATGAAGGTTACTGACCCTGTCTTGCCGTTGTTGAGCGTTACGGCTCCTGCCCTCGCATAGAAATTGGAAATCGTGGACGATAGGTCTACCGGGAATGCGTCGGCTCCGGGAAGCTCCTCCATACGGTTGCTCATCTCCCTGAGGGCCTGTGCCCAGCGGGATGTGGAGTCAGCCAGCAGCAAGACCTTAAGGCCCATCGAGCGGTAGTACTCGCAGATTGTCATAGCCGTGTATACAGATGCCTCACGGGCCGCCACGGGCATGTTGGATGTGTTGCAGACTATGGTAGTCCTCTCCATCAGCGACCGTCCAGTACGAGGGTCGACCAGTTCGGGGAATTCGGTGAATATCTCCACGACCTCGTTGGCACGCTCACCGCAGGCGGCCATCACTATCACGTCAGCCTCACCCTGCTTGGCAATGGCGTGCTGGAGCACGGTCTTGCCGCAGCCGAAAGGGCCGGGGATAAATCCTGTGCCTCCCTCCGCGATGGGGTTGAAGGTGTCGATGCACCTGACTCCGGTCTCCATCACGCGCCAGGGGCGCGGTTTTTCCTTATATGCGGTAATGGCCACTTTCACCGGCCATTTCTGTATCATGGACACGTTGTGATCCTCTCCTGCCTCGTCAGTAAGGACGGCAATGGTCTCTCCTGCCTTGTGCTGTCCGGCAGATACGATGGACTTGACCTTATAAGTGCCCTTGAAGGAGAACGGGACCATAATCTTGTGAGGCAGCCATCCCTCTTTGACTTCTCCAAGCCAGTCAGCGGCCCGTACTTCGTCTCCCTTTTTTGCGATAGGAGTGAAGTCCCATTCCTTATTCACGTCTATGGGCGCGGTGTACTCTCCGCGTTTGAGGAATACTCCCTCCATAGTGGCCAGGTTGTTCTGCAACCCGTCGAAGTTACTTGAGAGCAGTCCCGGACCCAAGGTGGCTTCGAGCATGTGTCCTTCGAACTCCACTTTGTCGCCGCCTCGCAGGCCCCTGGTACTCTCATAGACCTGTACGGACGCCTTCTTTCCCGTCACCTTGATGACCTCGGCCATGAGTCTGGCGTCTCCGAGCTGTATGTAGCAGATCTCGTTCTGCGAGACAGGACCGTCCACTTCTACGGTGACCAGGTTGGAGATGACTCCCGTAACCTTTCCTGCAGTTTTTCTATTAGGATTCATATATTCTTGATGTTTTTATTGTCTTAATGGAAATCCACACCTTTGAATGTGCCTCTGACCTCGTCTACGTACTGGCGGAACAGTTGTGTGCCACGCTCCTTGTCGAGTCTGCTCCATCTGTCTACTATCAGGCCTTTGGCCAGAAATGCCAGGATAACAGCCATATCGAAATAATGGAACAGGGTCATGCCCGTTATCCTTTCCCAACGGAACATGTCCAGACGATGCTCACGCTCAAACAGGTCTGAGCATTGGAATATTGCCTGAAGCTCAGGAAACTCATCCTTGTAGGACTCTGTCTCTCCGACTGTGTATTTCCCTGAGTCCCGGCCTTCCTTTTCCGAAAGGAACTCCACTTGCGCGTTGCGCATCTTGCGGTCCATATCGAAGTAGCATTTTAGAAAGCCTGACTTCTGTCTGGACACCGCACGGTAGAAATGTCCGGAGAGGTGGGTTGTGTCAGTTCCGAAATCCAGCCAGTCCACCAGCCTGCGGTCGTGTGCCGAGAGCTGTTCCCTTATAGCAAGTTCCAGATCCTTATAGGAGAATCCTTCCGCATGAAAGTCAGGCATCAGCTCTGGCAGTCCGGCTATGATGTAATGGTAGTTGTTCATTATTCCTGACCGAATAGCAGTTTTCTTGCAGTAGGCCTTAGGTACTCGGTGAGAATGTTCTCGAAGTCACCTTCAGCAAAACTAATCATGTAGCCTCCGTCCTTAGGCCCTATCCTGAAGCCACCCTGAATCTGCTTGGAGAAAGTCACGTCTATGCCTTTGTTCATGGCTTCCGTCGCGTTCTTCCCGAACCAGGCCTTAAGGCTTTCCTGCATGGAGACGGGAAGGACAGCCTCTAGTCCGGCCGGAGCGGCGTCAGCGGCATTGAAGGCACCGGCGACTGTGGTCAAGAGAGACCTTATCAGCTCAGGGTCTTCCAGAGACTTTTTGACATCAGCCGACACGGCCTTGCTGATGATGATGTTCTCGATACGCTGACGGACAGACGAGATGGTCTGCGATGATGCCATCCTGATGTCGTTCTCGACCCGGGTTCTGAGTTCTTCAGCCTCCTTGCGTGCATCGGCTACGATCTTCTCGGCCTCCTTGCGTGCATCGGCTATGATTCTGTCGGATTCCTTTACGGCTGCGGCCTTGAGATCCTCGGCCTCTTTCTTTCCCTTTGACAGCCCTTCGTTGTAGAGCTTGTCGGTAAGTTCTTGCAACTTGTTTTGCATACGGAGTTAATTTATTTATTCCTCAAAGTTAGTAAAACTTTTATTGAAATAAAACAAAAAAGTGCCATCAAATGATGACACTTTTTATTAACCGTTGTCCAGTCATGTTCTATCCCAGGAATCCGAGCAGAATACCGGCGGCGACGGCAGAGCCGATCACACCGGCTACATTCGGCCCCATGGCGTGCATCAGCAGGTGGTTGGTCTTGTCGTACTGCAGACCGACCAGTTGGGATACACGGGCGGAGTCCGGCACTGCGGATACTCCGGCGTTTCCGATAAGAGGGTTGATCTTGTTGCCGGGTTTCAGGAAGAGGTTGAAGATCTTCACGAACATCACACCGCCGAAGGTAGCAACCATGAAGGAGAACGCTCCGAGGATGAAGATGTACACGGACTTCAGCTGCAGGAACTTGTCGGCCTGGGTGGAGCATCCTACGGTCAGACCGATGAGGATGGTCACGATGTCGATCAGCGGTCCGCGTGCGGTCTCGGCAAGACGGCGGGTAACACCACTCTCTTTGAGAAGGTTACCGAAGAAAAGCATACCTAACAGAGGGATACCGGAAGGCACGATGAAAGCGGTTACGAGGAAACCGATGATAGGGAAGAGCTTCTTCTCTGTAGGAGATACCGGACGGGGCGGTTTCATCCTGATGAGTCTCTCTTTCTTGGTGGTGAGCAGCTTCATGATAGGAGGCTGGATCACGGGAACGAGGGCCATGTAGGAATATGCCGATACGGCGATGGCGCCCATGAGGTCGGGAGCAAGTCTCGAGGAGAGGAAGATGGCGGTAGGACCGTCAGCGCCTCCGATGATACCGATGGCACCTGCCTCAGCGGGAGAGAACCCGAGGGCGAGGGCAACGGTGTAGGCTCCGAAGATACCCAGCTGGGCGGCAGCTCCGATGAGCAGCAGCTTGGGGTTGGAGATCAGGGCGGAGAAGTCGGTCATCGCACCGATTCCGAGGAAGATCAGAGGCGGGTAGAAGCCCTTGATCACACCATAGTAGAGTATGTTCATCACAGAGCCTTCCTCATAGATGCCGACCGACAGGCCGGGGAAGAGGGGGATGTTGCCGATGATGATACCGAATCCGATAGGAACGAGCAGCATGGGCTCCCACTCCTTCTTGATTGCGAGGTAGATGAACATAAGGCCGATGCAGATCATCAGCAGATATGTCCACTCGAAATTCGCAAATCCGGTATACTGCCAGAATTGTCTTAAATTTTCACCAATCATACTATCCTATAATAGCTAAGGGCGTTCCTTCCATTACAGAGTCGCCTTTGTTGACTTTTATACTCTTGATCACACCGTCGGCAGTAGCCTCGATGACATTTTCCATCTTCATGGCCTCGAGGACCATGATCTTCTCACCGTTCTTTACCGTGTCTCCTTCCTTCACATTTATTTCAAGGATAACACCGGGAAGGGGAGAGGATACGGTTGTGCCTCCGGCAGTAGGGGCGGAAGCGGCTGCCGGCTTTGGAGCGGCCGCTGATACGGCGGGCGCTGCAGGTGCTGTTTTTACAACTTTGATGGCAGTGGGCTTCACGATAGGTTTCTCAAACTCTACCTTGTAGTTGGAGCCGTTTACTTCGACAGAGGCTACTGACTCCTGTACATCGTTGATGACTACATTGTAGTCATTGCCGTTGATTTTGAGTTTATATTCTTTCATGGTCTGTATTGTTATCTTTGGTTCTTTTTTACTGTGGGTACCTGGCGGAGTGTATATATCTTTGAACTCCAGGGTGAGTAAGTTCTGTCTGTGTGACTCATGGTGATGGTGAGGCTTTCATTGTCATGCGCCTCATTTTCCTCATGGAAGAGATGGAGTGCCACAGCGATAGCCGCGTAGGTCTCACCTGAAGTCTCTTTGACGTTGACGGCCGTCTCACCGCTGCCGGCTGTGGCAGCAGTGGATCTCTGCTGCTGCTTGCGGGTGGCGATATGACCGGTGAACTTGAATATGAAGCATAGGATGATAAGGGCGCAGAATACCACCAGCATGGCGGTGAGGGTGAGAATCCATCCACCCGGGTCTTCCCTTGCCATTATCTGGCTCTTGGTCTCCTCATCCACTCCGGCGTTATTGGTGCTGGGAGAAGTCCAAGGCATGACGCTCCATCCTTCGCCGCTGCCGTCTGTTGAGCCTATACCGTCCTCAATACGGCCGTAGGACTGGTCCACACCGAGGTTCTTGGGAACAGCTATCTTGTCAATGACAGTACGTCCGTCACTGGCCACAAAGTAGATGGTGTCAGATTCTTCCAGGGTAAAATTGATATGGAACGTACCATGGTAAGGATTGTTGTCAGCCCAGAAGAGGATGTGCTGGCGGGGTTTGATCTGGGTCAGCACGTCGCCTTTGGGAATGATGTATTTTTTCAGGTTGTCAGGATCATTGGACAGAAAGCATCCACCGATATCTACCGTACCGAATGAGGTATTGAAGAGCTCGAACCAGCCGTTGTGGAAACCGAAATCGTCTTCGAAGTTGGTCTCATTGTGGATGAGCAACTCGTTCAGACGCATATCGCTCTGGCTCTGGGCACTTAGGGTAAATATTGACAGAGTCACTGCAAGCCCCGACACTAATATGAATCTAAGTTTGTTCATTTCAGTCGGTTTGATGTGTTACAAAGGAAGATTGTCGTGCTTCTTGGCAGGGTTGGCAAGCTTCTTGGTAGAGAGTTGCTCAAGGGCACGGATCACACGGAAACGGGTGTTGCGTGGCTCGATGACATCATCGATGTAGCCGTAGCTGGCTGCCTTGTAAGGGTTGCAGAAGAGGTCGTTGTATTCTTTCTTCTTCTCGGCTGCGAGCTCGGCGCGCTTGTCGGGATCCTCTATCGCCTTGATTTCTTTAGAGTAGAGTACTTCTACAGCTCCATCAGCTCCCATTACAGCGATATTGGCAGTAGGCCATGCGTAATTGATGTCACCGCGGAGCTGCTTGCAACTCATCACGATGTGCGAGCCGCCGTAGGATTTGCGGAGTGTTACGGTTACTTTAGGTACTGTGGCCTCTCCGTAAGCGTAGAGCAGTTTGGCTCCGTGTACAATGATTCCGCCATATTCCTGCTGGGTTCCGGGCAGGAAGCCGGGTACGTCCACGAGGGTTACGATTGGAATGTTGAACGCGTCGCAGAAACGTACGAAGCGTGCAGCCTTTCTCGATGAGTTGATATCAAGTACGCCTGCCAGATACCTGGGCTGGTTGGCCACGATACCCACAGATGTGCCTCCCATGTGGGCGAAGCCTATGATGATATTTCTGGCGTAGTCCTTGTGAATCTCGAAGAACTCTCCGTCGTCCACGATGCCGCCGATAACGTTGTACATATCGTAAGCCTCGTTGGGACTGTCAGGTATGATGGAATTGAGGGAGTCCTCAAGTCTGTCGATAGGATCTGCGGTAGGCTTGTAAGGAGGCTCCTCCATATTGTTCTGAGGAATGAAAGAAAGTAGTTTGCGTATGATGGCGATAGCATCCTCTTCTGAGTCGGCAGCGAAGTGTGCGACACCACTCTTTGAGGCATGAACTGACGCTCCTCCAAGCTGTTCCTGAGTAACCACCTCACCGGTAACGGACTTTACAACAGCAGGTCCGGTCAGGAACATGTAACTGGTGCCCTTGGCCATGATATTGAAGTCTGTCAGGGCTGGTGAGTATACTGCGCCTCCGGCACAGGGGCCTAGGATTGCTGATATCTGAGGAATTACGCCTGAGGCAAGGATGTTCCTCTGGAAGATTTCGGCGTATCCGGCGAGTGCGTTCACGCCTTCCTGGATACGTGCTCCACCGGAGTCGTTCAGACCGATGACAGGGGCGCCCATCTTCATTGCCTGGTCCATAATCTTGCAGATCTTCAGGGCCAGGGTCTCAGAGAGGGAGCCTCCGAATACTGTGAAATCCTGTGCGAAGACATATACCAGACGACCGTCAATGGTGCCGTATCCGGTAACAACACCATCGCCGAGGAAGGTGGTCTTGTTCATGCCGAAATTCGTGCAGCGGTGTGTCACGAACATGTCAAATTCTTCGAAACTGCCTTCGTCCAGGAGCATGGCAATCCTTTCGCGGGCAGTGTACTTGCCCTTCTGGTGCTGAGAGTCGATTCTTTTCTCACCGCCGCCCAGGCGGGCCTTCTCACGAAGCTCTATCAGCGCTTTTACTTGTTCAAGCTGTTGGCTCATAACTTATATTCTATTAGTTAGTGTTTTGTTTACTTATGGTTGGGATCCTCGCAGAGCTCTGTCAGTACACCGTGGGTTGACTTGGGATGGAGGAATGCGATATTGAGCCCCTCGGCGCCTTTGCGCGGAGCCTTGTCAATAAGCCTGACTCCTTTGGCTTCCATCTCGTTGAGAGCGTTCTGAACACCGTCCTTCACGCAGAAAGCGAGATGATGGATGCCTTCGCCTCTTTTCTCGATGAAGCTGGCGATTGTTCCGTCCGGAGAGGTGCTCTCAAGCAGTTCGAGTTTGGTCTGTCCGATCTTGAAGAAAGCAGTTCTCACTTTCTGGTCGGGCACTTCCTCGATAGAGTAGCATTTCAGGCCCAACATGTTCTCATAGTAGGGAATAGCTTCGTCAAGAGATTTGACAGCGATTCCAAGATGTTCAATATGTGACAGTTCCATAATAATATGTATTAAAATGTTATTCTTCGTCAGCCATTTCCATTGTGTGGTAAACATTCTGTACGTCGTCGTCGTTCTCCAGCTTGTCTATCAGCTTGAGGATGCCTTCTTTCTCATCCGGCGAGAGTTTCTTTAGAGGAACATTGGGAATCCTCTCGAAACCTCCTGATACTATAGTGAATCCGTTGTCCTCAAGATATTTCTGGATATTGCCGAAAGACTCGAACTCTCCATATATATAGATAAGGTCTTCCTCATCGTCTCTATAGACATCGTCCACACCGTAGTCTATGAGCTCCAGCTCCAGTTCGTCCAGATCCACCGGAGTGTCTTTCCTGACCTTGAAGACGCACTTGTGGTCGAACATGAAGCTTACGCAACCCTGGGTTCCGAGGCTTCCTCCTACCTTTGTGAAATAGCTGCGTATGTTGGCCACAGTTCTCATATTGTTGTCGGTGGCGGTCTCTATCAGGAAGGCGATGCCGTGAGGACCGAATCCCTCGTATACTATCTCCTCATAATTGCCCTGGTCTTTTTCCACAGCTCTCTTGATTGCCCTTTCGATATTGTCTTTGGGCATGTTCTCGCTTTTTGCTGTCTGGATGAGTGTCCTCAGGCGAGGGTTGCTGTCAGGGTCAGGACCTCCTGCCTTTGCCGCTATGGTTATTTCTTTTCCAAGACGAGTGAATACGCGGGCCATGTTGCCCCAGCGTTTGAACTTGCGTTCCTTTCTGAATTCGAATGCTCTTCCCATACTGTTCTTTACTTCTTGACTTCTATGCGTGAAATGTACTTGTCAATCTCATATCCCTCATAGGACTGCGGGTATTTGTCCTTGATGACACGGTAATGGGCGAGAGCCTCGTCGTTGCGGCCGAGCTCCTCGCAGATGATGCCGGCTTTGAGCAGATATGAGGCGGCGAAGATGTTGTCTTCGGCCTCAGCAGCCTGGAGATAGTAACTGAGAGCTGTCTCATAGTCCTCGAGCATGGAGTATGCATCTCCTGTGCAGGCCAGTGCGCGTCCTCTCATTACCGGCTCCTTGACTTTGTATTTGTCGAGGTAGCTGATGGCTTCCTGAGCATTGCCTAGCTGGAGCTCGCAGATACCGGCGTAGAGATATACTGCCTTGCCGGCCTTGGCACCGTATTCATCGATAATCTGGGCAAACCCAAGGGCGTTTCCGTCACCGTTGAGAGCCTTGTCGTAGTCCTCAGCCCTGAAATACTGCTCCGCCGTGAATGCCTGGCTCACGGCCTCTGCCTTCATCGGCTTGGAATAGAATTGAATAACAAGGATGACAATCGCGGCTACGAGTATGAGGACGACTCCCGTGTAGGATAATTTCTTTCCGTTTTTCTTGAAAAATTCTTCTGTCTGAGAGACGGCTTCGCCGACCTTTTCGTTTTTCTCCTGATTGGGATTATTGATGTTCTTTGCCATTTGGTTATTAAAGTTTATAATTTTTGTAATGGATGCAAAAATACAACAAATTGTCTAATAGCAAAGATAAAATTACAAGATTTCGCCTATCTTTGCCATGCATAAAGCCACTACGATGTATCTGAGCAGAATTATCGTCAGCAATTTCAAGAATATCACAGGCGCCGATATCTCCTTCTCTCCAAAAATCAACTGCATATGCGGAGACAACGGGGAGGGGAAGACCAATTTCCTGGACGCAGTCTACTATCTGTCCATGACCAAGAGCTTTTTGTCATCATCAGACAGATACACATTTACTTACGGTAAGGATGAGGCGGTGCTGCACGGAGATTATGCGTTTGACAGCGGGGTGGAGGACATTGCCGTGTCATTGAGAAGTGACGGTAATAAGACAGTCCGCCACAACGGCAAGGCCTACAAGCGCATATCGGAGCACATAGGTAAGATACCTGTGGTGATGACAGCTCCGTCGGACGTGGCGCTTATACATGACTCAGGCGAGGAGAGACGCAGGTTCCTGAATATGATGATATCACAGATGGACCAGGAGTATCTGCGCGCCGTGGTCTCGTACAACCGTCTGCTGAGGCAGCGGAACTCTGTCCTGAAGCAGGAGCCGGTTCAGGACATACTGCTGGATACCGTCTCCGAGAGGATGTATGGCTTCTCGGAGTGCATATATGAGGCGAGAAGCAGAGTGGCCGGGATGCTCAATGAGCGTACGGCCTCTTTCTACGGCCTCATATCCGAAGGTAAGGAGACCGTGGAGATCAGGTACCGCTCAGACCTTTCCGGCGGAGCCGGTACTGCGGAACTCTTCGCCTCCAGCGTGCAGAAGGACAAGGTTATGGGATTCACAACCTCGGGCGTGCAGAGGGATGACCTGGAGTTCCTCATGGACGGATATCCGGTCCGCAGGTGCTCGTCGCAGGGGCAGCAGAAATCGTTCCTGCTCGCGTTGAAGATGGCACAGTACTCGGTAATGAGGGAAGTCAGCGGAGTCCGGCCGATTCTGCTGTTCGATGACCTTTTCGACAAACTGGACGCCGGCCGCGTAGCTTCTTTAATAAAGATGGTGTCTGGAGGGGACTTCGGACAGATATTCATTACCCATACTGACGGGACCCGTCTGCGCGGCATCATCGGCGGGATTACGGATCAGTGCAAATATTTCAGCGTATGCAGAGGACAGGTGAGGTCAAGCTCGGAGAACTGCTGAGCAACTATGTGGATGAGGTCGGTTTCAGAGACAGTTTCGAGTCATTGGACGTCTGTGAGGCATGGCGTGCCGCTGTCGGTCAGCGTGCCGCCTCCGCAACTGCCTACGCCTACTTCAAACAGGGCGTGCTCTATTGCTCCATCACTTCTTCCATCATCCGCAATCAGCTGTATTTTAGCCTTGACGGTATCAGGTCCGACATCAACGCCCGCCTCGGCTCCTCCCTCGTCCGCCAGATAGTCCTCCGGTAGGCATACCTGTCCGTAAATCTGTGATGAGGCCTGAATACAGCAGTGGAAATTGGTTGAAGTCTGGAGAAAATTTCGTAGCTTTGAGGGATAAAATCAAGGTTATGGAAGATAGGTTTATCGAGAATTACCGGAAAGGATTTCCGTTTTTGAGGTTAGTGGCTGCGGCGACTCCTGAGAGGGGTATCGCAGTGATGGATGAGTCTGCTCAGGCAGAGGCCATTGAGCGGTATGAGGCTTTTCGTGGAAAGGTGGTCAAGTTCGTGCCGGCCTCGGGTGCGGCATCGAGGATGTTCAAGGACCTGTTCGAGGGCCGGGAAGCTCTGGCTTCCGGCAAGGCACTGGAAGACGGCTCCAAGGCGCGTAAGTTTGTGGACAGTATTGACAGGTTCGCTTTTTATTCCCCTGAGGATTTCGCCGGCCTTTCAGACTTTCAGGTCATCGACCATGTGATAGGGCAGGGGCTGTCGGTATCAGGTAAGCCCGGGCTGGATTACGGCAACCGTCCGAAGGGACAGGTGCTGTTCCACCGTTACGACGATGAGGTGCGCACGGCATTCGAGGAGCATCTCGTGGAGGGTGCGCTGTATGCCCGCAGCGCAGATGGAGTGGTGCATATTCATTTCACGGTGTCTCCGGCGCATCAGGCCGGTTTCGAGAAGATACTCAGGGAGACAGTCGCGAAATATGAGGAGCGATTCGGATGCAGGTACGACATCTCTTTCAGCGTGCAGGATCCGTCTACCGATATAATCGCGGTCAACGAGGACAATACTCCTTTTCTCAAGGCTGACGGACAGCCGCTTTACCGTCCGGGCGGACACGGGGCCCTGCTGCGCAACCTTGCGGCAGTGGACGGTGACATCATCTTCCTGAAGAATATTGACAACGTGGTGCATCAGAGACTGCTGGACGAGACTGTGAGATGGAAGAAAGTGCTGGCAGGCAAGTTGCTGGAGGTGCGTCAGAAGATATGGGACTATCTGGTGGACCTGGATGTCATGATGCAGGAGCGCAAGGACAATCCGGCATTGCTTGATGAGGTCAGGACGTTCCTGGAGAAAGAGTTCTGCGTGAGGTTGCCTCAGGTGCCGGCGGAGATATATCCGCGTTACCTGCATGCCAAGCTCAACCGCCCACTCCGCGTCTGCGGTATGGTCCGGAATGAGGGAGAACCTGGCGGCGGTCCTTATATAGTCTATGATGCCGACGGGGCTACATCGCTGCAGATTCTGGAGAGTGCCCAGCTGGATATGAGCGACCCGGCTACCGTGGCTATGCTCAAAGGCTCGACCCATTTCAATCCGGTGGATGTGGTCTGCTGTACTACGGACTATCTGGGCCGGAAATTCGACCTGCAGCGCTTTGTTGATCCTGAGACCGGCTTTATCAGTCACAAGAGCTATGAGGGCCGTCCGCTGAAGGCTCAGGAACTGCCCGGTCTCTGGAACGGCTCTATGAGCAACTGGAACACCGTCTTCGTCGAGGTGCCCCTCATCACCTTCAATCCCGTGAAGACAGTCCTGGACCTGCTCCGTCCCGAGCATCAGCCCGCCGCCGTCTAGATTTTACTGCCTGAGCTGAGCACTGGCAGTTGACCAAGGACCTATCCTCTGAATAATTTGGTTAATGGCTTGATTCTCACTATGTAATACGAGGTAATAGGAGGATAGTGGTGGGCAGAATCAGTGCGAACGGCCCGAAATCATTACCCCTGTCCTCTAAGCGTGATTGATAAAGCGTTGAAAATGATGATTTTGCCACATATCAGTATAGGATAGGTGTCTCAACGCGTCTGAAAGTAGGCCAAAACGGCTCACATTCCAGTTGAGATGATAAAGGAAACCCGGCACACTAGGGAATGGTCCAGTGTGCCGGGCTTCTTGTAGAATAAGAGTATATGCCGGTCAGACTGTTACCAGCCGAGGACGTAGGCGAATATCAGAGGCGCTACGATGGTGGCGTCTGACTCTACTATGAAACGTGGAGTATCCTTGGAAAGCTTGCCCCAGGTGATCTTCTCGTTGGGCACGGCACCTGAGTATGAGCCGTAGGATGTTGTGGAGTCGGATATCTGGCAGAAGTATGACCAGAGGGGGACGTCTTTCCACTCCAGGTCCTGGGCCATCATGGGTACGACGCAGATGGGGAAATCACCGGCCGTACCGCCTCCGATCTGGAAGAAGCCTACGCCGGCACCGCCTGAGTTGGCCCTGTACCACTCGGTGAGGTAGATCATGGTCTCGATACCGTTCTTGATCATATTGGTGTCGAACTCGCCCTTGATGCAGTGAGCGGTGTAGATGTTCGCCGTTGTGCAATCCTCCCATGCGGGAACCACGATAGGAATATTCTTCTCACATGCGGCCAGGACCCAGCTGTCTTTGGGGTCGATCTCGTAGTACTGTTCGAGCACTCCGCTGCGCAGCAGTCTGTAGATGACTTCCCAGGGGAAAAGTCTTTCACCCTTGGCCTTCATATCGTTCCATACTTCCACAAGGTGATGCTCCAGTCTTCTGAAAGCTTCCTCCTCAGGTATGCAGGTGTCGGTTACACGGTTCATGTGGTTTTCGAGGAGCTCGTGTTCCTGCTCGGGAGTGAGGTCACGGTAGTTGGGCACTCTTTTGTAGTGGGAGTGGGCAACGAGATTCATGATGTCCTCCTCGAGGTTGTTGGCGGAGCATGATACGATTGAGAACTTGCCCTGACGTATCATCTCTGCCAGAGAAATACCGAGTTCGGCGGTACTCATGGCTCCCGCCATAGCCAGCATCATCTTTCCGCCTCTGTTGATAAGGTCGTCGTATGCCTTAGCAGCGTCCACGAGAGTGGCCGAATTGAAATGACGGTAGTGATGAGTGATGAATTTTGAAATAGGTCCTCTTTCCATTTTTCTGTAATTTTGAATCGTTCTGCAAAATTAGAAAATTAGACGCAGTGTCTAACCTTTTTTTAATAAATTTGCGGATTATTTAACAAAAGGCAAAAATATTCTATGTTTGAGAATCTAACCGAAAAATTAGAGCGGTCGTTTAAGATAATAAAGGGTCAGGGGCGTATTACTGAGATCAATGTCGCGGAGACTCTTAAGGAGGTGCGGCGTGCCCTGCTGGATGCGGATGTGAGTTACCGCATAGCCAAGGATTTCTGCAATGATGTCAAGGCCAAGGCGATAGGTCAGAATGTGCTGACTGCAGTCCGTCCGGATCAGATGATGGTAAAGATAGTCCATGACGAACTGGTGGCCCTGATGGGCAGTACGGCGACGGACATCAATATAAAGGGCAAGCCCGGAATAGTGCTGGTGGCCGGCCTGCAGGGTTCAGGTAAGACTACATTCTGCGGCAAGCTGGCTCTCAATTGCAAGAGCAAGAGGGGATTGAAGGTATTGCTGGTGGCCGGTGACGTGTACAGGCCCGCGGCTATCGATCAGCTGAAGGTGCTCGGGCAGCAGATAGATGTGACCGTATATTCCGAGGATGGAGTCAAGGATCCTGTGAGGATTGCGAAGAACGCCATAGCATATGCGGTTAGGGAAGGTTATTCGCTGGTTATCATCGATACCGCCGGCCGTCTGGCTGTGGACGAGGAGATGATGGACGAGATAGCCGCCATAAAGGAGTCGGTGAAGCCTACCGAGACTCTGTTCGTGGTGGATGCCATGACAGGTCAGGACGCGGTGGAGACTGCCAGGGCGTTCAATGACCGTCTGGACTTCGACGGAGTGGTGCTCACCAAGATGGACGGTGATACCAGAGGCGGTGCCGCGCTGTCTGTCAAGGCGGTAGTCAACAAGCCCATCAAGTTCATAAGTTCAGGCGAGAAAATGGAGGCGCTGGATGTCTTCCATCCCAGCCGTATCGCGGACCGTATTCTCGGTATGGGTGACGTGGTCTCCCTGGTTGAGAAGGCCCAGGAGCAGTACGACGAGCAGGAGGCACGCAAACTGGCCAAGAAACTGGCCAAGGATCAGTTCAATCTCTGGGATTTCTACCAGCAGATACAGCAGATCAAGAAGATGGGTAACATCAAGGACCTGGCGTCCATGATACCGGGTGTCGGCAAGGCAATAAAGGATATCGACATAGACAATAATTCTTTCAAGAGCGTGGAGGCCATCATCCTGTCCATGACTCCGTATGAGAGGGAGAATCCGGCTGTGATCAACGGCTCCCGCAGGCGCAGGATAGCCGACGGCAGCGGCACGACCATAGCGGACGTGAACCGTCTGCTCAAGCAGTTTGAGGGTACACGTAAGATTATGAAGACTGTGGCTTCCGGAGGAGTGCGCAACGCCGTGAGGACGGCCAAGGGGATGAGGCGCAGGTAAGCAGGTGGATAACAAGGATATTCAAAATGTACCGATATGATATTATTAAATGGTAAGGAAACGGCAGCAGCCGTAAAAAAGGAGATAGCCGCCAAAGTCCAGGAGATGGTGGCGACAGGGGAGAGACCTCCCCATCTTGTGGCAGTGCTGGTTGGTGAGAACGGAGCCAGCAAGACCTACGTGGCCAACAAGGAGAAAGCCTGTGCTGAAGTAGGCTTCAAGTCCACATTGTTGACATTCCCCGATACGGTTTCAGAACAGGAGCTTTTGTCCGAGATTGACAGGCTTAACCGGGATGATGATGTGGACGGATTCATCATTCAGTTGCCTTTGCCGAAGCATATCGACGAGAACAAGGTCATCAACGCAGTGTCACCCATGAAGGACGTGGACGGCTTCCATCCTGTTAATGTGGGCCGCATGGCTCTGGGTGAGGATGCCTTTCTTCCAGCCACGCCCTATGGCATACTCCTGCTGCTGGAGCATTACGGCATTGAGACGTCCGGCAAGCATTGCGTGATACTGGGCCGCAGCAATATCGTAGGCCGTCCTGTGGCGAATCTGCTTTCCCGCAAGGCATATCCCGGAGACTGCACTGTCACCATGTGTCACAGCCGTACCAAGGATATCGCGTCATTTACCCGCAATGCCGACATCATAGTGGCTGCCCTCGGAGTGCCTGAGTTCCTCAAGGGGGATATGGTCAAGGAGGGAGTTGTGGTAATCGACGTGGGCATTACCCGTGTCCCTGCAGACAATCCCAAGGGCTACCGTATCGTAGGGGACGTGGAGTTTGATACGGTCGCTCCAAGATGCTCGTACATCACACCGGTTCCCGGTGGTGTCGGCCCGATGACTATTATATCATTGATGAAAAACACGTTCAAGGCCAGAGAACTAAAGCTGGCTGTGAAATAACCGCTGTGTCATGGGACGGATTCTAATGATTGCGGTGGCATTACTGGTGTCACTTTCGTGCGTTCGCAGTAATGCTGCCGATAAAGTGAGAAGTGGGGACAGTCTCCCGTATTTTATCCTGAAATCGGATGTCAACGGAGAGCTTTCCAGTCTGGAGCTGAGAGGTAAAGTGGTGTATATGTGCTTCTTCGCCACATGGTGTCCCTCCTGTCAGCATGAACTTAAAGCCATACAGGACAGAATGCTTCCCGAGTTCAAGGACGAGGAGGATTTTATGATAGTGGCAGTTGGCCGCGAGCATACTGACGCTGAACTGGAAAAGTACAATAAGGAACGTAATTTCGGGTTCCCTCTCTATCCGGACCCTGACAGGGCCGTGTATTCACTTTTTGCGGAAGAGATGATACCGAGAGCCTACGTCGTAGACAGGGACGGAGTCATAGTGGATGCCTCGACGGGATACGATGAGGAGCACTTCAGTACGGTCATCAAGACCGTAAGAGACCTTCTGGACAACAGCACTTCTGTGGAAATAGACTAATTATAAATCAATAAGAACCATGAAATATTT
>DVHR01000056.1 GCA_018711925.1 Candidatus Coprenecus pullicola | reverse complement strand
ATCGGGCTTCTCTACAATGTCTTTATATTGCACCTCCATTTCTGAGCAACCAATCATTACACTGCCATGCATACGAGAAAGACACTTTCTGACTTTTTTCATATCCAGACCGATGCAGATGCCTTTATGCTTGCTATAATAGCTCCACATCAAAATTGAATCATATATCTTAGAAAGACTGCATATCCATGCCTCTTCTCTGGTTCTACGAAATGGATCCTTTTTCAATTCTTCAATTATTTCCGGAGTCCATCCTCCACATGCTTCTTTCGGGACGTTGGAGAAATCAATTAACGAGGGATGGCAATCAAATGGGTCATTCAATTGCGTAGCGTTAGTGAATTGAAGATTGCCATAATGCAGCATCATCAACCCACCGTTAAAATCCAAGTACTTATATAGTTTTACTTCTCCCATAAATTATTCGGTTCTCAACAAGTCATCCACAGACACATCCAGAACTTTTGCTATTTGGATCAGCATCTCCACATTGGGCTGCGTTGTATTTGTAACCCATTTAGAAATTATGGCAGGATCCTTATCCAATTGTTCCGAGAGCCATTTATTGCTCTTGTTTTTCTCTGCGAGAACGACTTTGATACGATTCAGTAGTTTGCGCTCCATATTATATCTCCATTACGTGGTTACAAAGATAAGGAGATTCAGAGAATATAATTGACCAGTAAGGTTAAATGTTGCAATTTGCCACAAAAAAGTGAGCAATACCGCAATTTTATTCTACGAAATATACCTTTGTACAAATTATTTGGATTTATCCGAAAACGGCCGCAAGTTGTCAAAAATATCGAACGGCTGTAACGGAGTAGTGTAATTTCATTATTTTCATTATTTTTGCGGCCGCATGAGGCATGGAAAGCTCCACATATTGACCGGATTCCTGCTCCTGAGTGTTTTTCTTTACATTCAGGTGTACCTGCCGTATACCTCGCACGTCCATATAATAGGCGGTGTCAGGATAGTCCATGCCCATCCGTTCCCGGACGATGCCGGCCATGCCCACAGCGCTCAGTCCTTGGCAGTCATAGACATAGCCAATCATCAGCCGTTCATGGTGGCTGGAAATACGGCCGTCCCGGAAGCGAGGGAGCTGCGGCTTTCCCCTGAACAGCCTGAGAAGATTGCCGAGGCAGCTGTCTCTGTCTCACCGCAGGCTCCGGAGCACCGCGGCCCTCCGTCATTTTCTGTTGATCTTATGTCATAATGGGCAGTCTGCCGTGCAGCCCTCATGCAGGCTCTGCGTCTTGTCCATTCTGACGCATACCCCCAAAAAAGAGATTTTTTAATAATAGCAATTATTTGATTTAGACAGAAATGACAAGATGCAATATTTTTGTCATGGCGCTGTTGTCTTTTGCCATGACATTTGCCGCGGCTGCAACTGAGACCGCAGACCCGGACAAGGACCGTACGGATGCCAACATCGTAGGCCATATACTCGATGCCTCCACCGGAGAGCATGTGCCGTACATGAACATAATCGTCGAAGGTACCATGATTTACACTATGGCCGATGCCACGGGCCATTATTTCCTGAAGGATATGCCGGAAGGGAGGCACATAATAAAGGTCTCTGGTGTCGGTTATAAGACCGTACTTAAAGAAGTTACGTTGGAAAGCGGCACGACCCTAGAACTGAATTTTGAGCTGAGTCCCGATGCCGAGGCCCTGGATGAAGTAGTGGTGTCGGCCAGCCGCAGCGAGACCCTACGCAAGACCTCCCCGGCTCTTGTGAACGTGGTTAATTCCAAGATTTTCAATTATGTCAATGCCGCCAATCTCGCCGAGGGAGTTGCGTTCCAGCCCGGACTGAGGGTGGAGAACAGTTGTCAGAACTGCGGCTCGCAGCAGATCCGCATCAACGGTCTGGAAGGCCCTTACACACAGATACTGATTGACTCCAGGCCGATATTCAGCGCATTGGCGGGCGTTTACGGGATAGAGCAGATTCCGGCGGCGATGATTGACCGGGTGGAAGTGGTCCGAGGCGGCGGCTCGGCTCTGTTCGGGGCATCCGCCATTGCCGGTACGGTGAACGTGATAACCAAGGAGCCGGAGAGGAACACCGGCGAGATCAGCCATTCCTCCGGTATTATCGGAAAGGGGGCGTACGAGAGCAATACCAACCTGAACGCCTCAATCGTGACCGATGACAACAAGGCCGGCCTGATGGTTTTCGGCCAGATGCGCAACAGGGCGGGATATGACCACGACGGGGACGGATTCACCGAGATTCCGGAGTTGAGGTCCTACAGCGCGGGGCTGCGTTCTTTCATAAGGACAGGCACTTATTCCCGTCTGAAATTGGAGTATCACCATATCTACGAATACCGCAGGGGAGGGGATTCACTGATGAAGCCGCCCCATGATGCCAATATCGCGGAGCAGGTGAGGCACGACATTGACGCGGGCGGCATCAGTTTCGATTACCTCAGTCCGGACGGCAAGAACAAGGTGAGCGCGTATGCCTCCGCCCAGCACATCAACCGGGAGAGCTACTATGGAATAAACCGGGACCCCAATGCCTACGGCGAGACCAACGGTACCACGTGGATTGCGGGCGGGCAGTACGTGCGCAGGTTCGCCAAATGCTTTTTCATGCCGTCGGACCTGACTGTGGGCATAGAGGCCACGGGGGACTATCTCCGGGACAATATGTGGGGATACCACAGGACGGTGCGGCAGGATGTCCATACCGGGAGCATTCTGGCCCAGAATGAGTGGAAGAACGAGAAGTGGAGTTTCCTTATCGGAGGAAGGCTCGACCTGCACTCCATGATGGACCATCCCATCTTCAGTCCGAGGGCCAATCTGAGGTTCAATCCTACGAAAAATATCAATCTGAGGGTAGGGTATTCGTCCGGATACAGGGCCCCGCAGGTGTTCGACGAGGACCTGCATATCTCGAATGTCGGAGGGGAGGTGCTGATGGTCAGGAACAGTGAGGATCTTATGGAGGAGCGTTCCCACAATGTCACGGCATCCGTTGACCTTTACGGCAATTTCGGGGACTGGCAGACCAACCTGCTCGTGGAAGGATTCTACAACCGTCTGGTGGGTGTGTTCGAGCTTGGCTCTCCGGTGCTGGAAAACGGGATATTGTATCAGGAAAGGCGTAATGGGCCTGGGGCATTCGTGGCCGGTGTGACACTGGAGGGAAAGGTGGCCTGGCGGAAATTGTTCTCGGTGCAGCTCGGGATGACATGGCAGCAGAGCCGCTATGACGAGCCTTACGAATGGAGCGAGACCGCCGCTCCCGTCACGAAGATGCTGCGCAGTCCGGACTGGTACGGCTACATAACAGCCGAGGTGACTCCGTACAGGACCCTGTCCATAGCCCTGACAGGAACCTATACCGGCTCAATGCTGGTCAACCACTTTGCCGGATACATTCCGGAGGACATAGCCGTGCGGACCCCTGACTTTTTCGACATGGGACTGAAGGTGTCGTATGACTTTAAGATTTACAAGACATTTGCGCTCCAGCTCAATGCCGGAGTGCGCAATATCTTCAATTCCTATCAGAGAGATTTCGACCAGGGGCTTGACAGGGATGCCGGCTATATTTACGGCCCGTCCATGCCTCGCAACTATTTCGCCGGTATCCGCCTTATGTTCTGACGAGCTTTATTTGTGAGAAAGTGTCTGTAATTTAACGATATCCGTCTTGATTTTCGTGATCTCATCGTATTGATCGAAAGCCAAGACGGATTTCATAATATTCTGTTCGAAATCAATACCGGTCCCCTCACATAATTTTCTTCCGATGGATACCAATGAATTATACAGATCATGGCCGCGGACGTACAGGTATGCGTTTGTCTCGTGCAGTCCCAAAGCGGCATAGCGTTCCCTTTCGGCATTGAAGTCGAATCCGCATTGTCCGGCGATGTCATCAGCGTCTTCCACATGGACTACGGCATCCACGTGATACAACTTTGCGGATGCGGCCAGGCCTTTTGCTACATCTGCATAAAAACTCTGTCTGTCGGCTTTCATTATTGTTTTTCCAGGTCTTGAATGAAGACTATCCTCTCTTCCCAGCCGTTGGCAAATATGTTCGGGGAATCTGATTGATTACGTGTTTGAGCTATTGAAGCAGCATACTTTCCGTCCTTTTTCTCGCGTTTGCTGGTACATCGAATGAACGGATATAGGAAAACATAGCGTTTCTCTACCGATAAATTTGCAGTTTCATGATTGACAGTGGAGTAGAAAAAGGCCCGGAGGGAGCTGTGAGGCTTTCCGTCCGGGCCTGGTTCTATACTGTCGGCTGCGGAAGTCCGCGGAGGGACTATGAGCCGAAGTTGTCGAAGAGGATATTCTCGGGAGGTACTCCGAGGCTGTCGAGCATCTTGAGTACCGACTGGGTCATCATCGGAGGACCGCACATCAGGTAGAGGCAGTCTTCGGGAGCCTCGTGAGCCTTGAGGTATGTCTCGTAGAGGACGTTGTGCACGAATCCCACCTTGTATGCCACTCCTGCTGCATCGGCCTCGGGATCCTGACGGTCGAGGGCCAGATGGAACTTGAAGTTGGGGAAGTCGCGCTCTATCTCGTGGAAGTCCTCGAGGTAGAAGGCCTCTTTCAGGCTGCGGGCACCGTAGAAGAAATTGACCTTGCGGCCGGTCTTCTCGGTCTTGAACAGGTGCATGATGTGGCTTCTCATGGGAGCCATTCCGGCACCGCCGCCGATGAAGATGAACTCCTGGTCTGCAGGTGCGTTGTCCGGGATGAAGAACTCTCCGTAAGGGCCCGAGATGATCACCTTGTCACCCGGCTTGCGGGAGAAGATGTAGGACGAGCTGATTCCGGGAGGCACGTTCATGAAACCGCCCTTGGCCTTGTCGAATGGAGGGGTGGCGATACGGACGTTCAGCATGATGATGTCGCCCTCGGCAGGGTGATTGGCCATGGAGTAGGCCTTGAAGGTAGGCTCGGAGTTGTGGGCATGCAGGTTGAATACGCCCATCTTCTCCCAGTCGGCCCTGTAGGGTTCCTCTATGTCCATATCCTTGTAGTCGATATCGTATTTGGGGATGTCGATCTGGATATATCCTCCGGAGCGGAAGTTGAGATGCTCGCCTGCGGGAAGCTTCACTACGAACTCCTTGATGAAGGTGGCTACGTTCTTGTTGCTTACCACCTCGCACTCGAGTTTCTTGATGCCGAGGATGCTCTGGGGTACGAGGATCTTGAGGTCCTCGCGGACTTTCACCTGGCATCCGAGTCTCCAGTTGTTCTGCTGCTGCTTGCGGGTGAAGAATCCCACCTCGGTGGGCAGGATGCTGCCGCCGCCTGAAAGCACCTGGCATTTGCACATGCCGCAGCTTCCGCCGCCGCCGCAGGCAGAGGGAAGGAATATCTTCTCGTTGGAGAGGGTGGTCAGCAGGGAGGAGCCGGGATTGACATCGAGGACTCTCTCGCCGTTGTTGATGTCGATCTTCACGCTTCCGGACGGGGTCAGCTTGGCCTTTGCCAGCAGCAGAAGAAGCACCAGAATAAGTGTCACGATCAGGAATGTGACGATTGAAACTATAAGTATTGTAGTCAATGACATAGTCTTGTCCTCCTATAATTGAATACCCATGAAGCTCATGAATGCTATACCCATGAGACCGGTGATGATGAATGAGATTCCGAGGCCCTTGAGAGGCTTGGGAACGTTGGAGTAGGCGAGTTTCTCACGGATTGCCGCGATGGTCACGATGGCGAGGAACCAGCCTATTCCGGATCCGAGGGCATATACTGTCGCGTAACCGAGGTTGGCGAAATCCCTTTCCTGCATGAACAGTGAGGCACCCATTACGGCGCAGTTCACTGCAATCAGGGGAAGGAAGATACCCAGTGAAGAGTAAAGGGCGGGGGAGAATTTCTCCACGATCATCTCCACGAGCTGGGTGATGGCGGCGATTACCGCGATGAATACTATGAAGCTCAGGAAGCTCAGGTCGAGGTCAGCAAGTGCGGGGCTGATCCAGGACATTGCTCCGGGAGTGAGGAAAAACTTGTTGAGCAGGTAGTTGATAGGCAGGGTAACGAGGATTACGAATATCACTGCGATACCCAGACCGAAAGCTGTCTTGACATTCTTCGATACAGCCAGGAATGAGCACATCCCCAAGAAGTATGCGAAAATCATGTTGTCGACGAATATCGACTTGACAAATAGACTTAAATATTCCATAGTGATGTGCTTTTATTATTTTTCGATAAGCTCCTTCTGAATGCCTCTCTGCAGCCAGATGAACAGACCTACCAGAATCAGGGCCATGGGAGGCAGGATGATCAGGCCGTTGTTCATGTATCCGGCTTCATACCAGCCGTCAGGAATGATCTGATGTCCGAACAGTGTACCGGAACCTAAAAGTTCGCGGATGAAGGCCAGAGCCACGAGAATCATACCGTAGCCGAGACCGTTGGCGATACCGTCCACGAAAGAGGGCCAGGGCTTGTTGCCGAGGGCGAAAGCCTCGATACGGCCCATGATGATACAGTTGGTGATGATCAGACCGACGTACACGGACAGCTGCTTGCTGACCTCATAGGCGTATGCCTTGAGGAACTGGTCGATGAGGATTACGAACAGCGATACGAGTACCAGCTGGACGATGATTCGTATACGGTTGGGAATCGTATTGCGCAGCAGGGATGCGAACAGGCTTGAGAATCCGGTCACGAATGTAACCGACAGAGCCATCACGCAGGCAGGCTCAAGCTTTACGGTAACTGCCAGCGAGGAGCAGATACCCAAGACTAAGACCGTTACCGGGTTGGCCTTGAAAAACGGGTTTTGATATATTTCCTTTTTCATGATTATCTTTCAGCTTTCTGTTTTTCAAGATAAGGTTCATAATATTCGAGCCACTGGCGTATTGCATTCTCCAGGGCACGGCTGGTGATGGTACCTCCGGAGATGGCGTCGATTTCATGGGCAGAGCCTTCAGTGGCGCCTCCCTTGACAACTGTCACCGATACCAGGCTGCCTCCGTCGAAGATTGACTTGCCGATTAACTGGTTGCTGAAATTAGGCGTGGCTATCTCAGCGCCCAGACCGGGAGTCTCTCCCTTGTGGAGGAAGGTTGCACCGTAAATGGTGTTGTAGTCGTCCTTGAGGGATACATAGCCCCAGATAGGACCCCACAGACCGGCTCCGTAGATGGGGAATATCTCTACCTTGCTGCCGTCGTCCAGAGTGCAGGCGAAGACGGGGAGGGTGAGCTTTGACACATCGGGATTGGCCTGTTTCATGATATCATACTGGGATTTCAGGCCTGCTGTAAGGGCGAGGGAGAATGCGTCTCCATCCACTTTATTGCCCTGTGCATCGACCAGGTAGGAGTCTGTGATGTATTTGTTGAACTCCTGTTCCACGTATGCGTTCTTGTCAGAAGCCTCATCGGCTCCCTGGCCGAGGTTGACCGAGGACAGAATGCTCTGGCGGGTCTCGGTGTTCACGTTGGCCTGCTGCTTGCCGCTCAGGGATACGGACACGTACGCGAGAACAGCAGCCACGATCACCACCATGACGGTGGAGTAGATAATTGTATATGTGTTACTGTTGGTATTCATAGTGTGATTCTCCCTTATTGATTGATTTGCGCTCTCTTGAGACGTTTCTTGATGTTCCTCTGAACTACACAGTAGTCAATCAGCGGAGCGAATGTGTTCATAAGCAGGATGGCCAGCATCATTCCTTCCGGATATCCGGGGTTGAATACCCTGAGGATAATGGTGAATGCACCGATCAGGAAGCCGTAGATCCATTTTCCTGTCTCGGTCTGGGCCGAGGTTACAGGGTCGGTGGCCATGAATACCGCTCCGAATGCGAAGCCGCCCATGATCAGGTGCTCCCATGCGGGAAGCGCGAGGTAGGACGAAGCGTCAGGAGCGAGGGCGTTGCAGAGGTAGCCGATCGCCAGAGCTCCCACAACGGTGGACAGCATGATTTTCCAGCTTGCCACTCCGAAGAACAGCAGGATGGCTGCACCGATGAGGATTGCAACGGTAGAGGTCTCACCGGGACATCCGGGAATGAATCCGAGGAACATGTCCAGGGCTGAGGGCATATTGTTGAAATTGCCGAGAGCAGCGTCCGCAAGGGGGGTGGCTCCGGAATATCCGTCCACGCCGGCGACCCAAACCTTGTCACCTGACATGCTGGAGGGGTAGGCGAAGAAGAGGAATGCTCTGGCAATAAGTGCGGGGTTCCAGATATTCATGCCGGTGCCGCCGAATACTTCCTTGCCGATGATGACTGCGAAGGCCACTGCGAGGGCGAGAATCCAGAGGGGGGTGGTGATGGGCACGATCAGGGGAATGATCATACCTGTTACCAGATATCCCTCATTGACCTCATGTCCGCGGATCTGTGCGGAGGCGAACTCTATGCCCAGACCTACGATGTAGGATACCAGGTAGAGGGGAAGTATCTTGAGGAAGCCGAACCAGACCTTCTGCCAGAAGCCCATATCGATTCCGGCTGCGATGCTGTGCTGGTCTCCGATATTGTAGATACCGAAGAGGAGGGTGGGGATCAGGGCGACCACCACGATGATCATGACTCTCTTGAGGTCGTTGCAGTCCCTTACGTGCGAGCCGCTCTTGGTGACGGTATTGGGCACTCTGAGGAATGACTGGAAGGCCTCGATGGTGGAGTCGAATATTGAGCCTTTTTTCTCTTTCTTTTCCATATTCTTATGCCATTTCTTTAATCATGAGGTCAATTCCCTTGGAAACGATAGCCTGTATGTCTATCTTCGAGGGGTCAATGTATTCACAGAGGGCGAAGTCCTCTTCGACAACCTCGTAGATGCCGAGCTGCTCCATCTTGTCGATGTCCTCGGCGATGATGGCCTTGAGCAGGTACACGGGATAGATGTTCATGGGGAACACCTGGGCGTACTTGTTGGTCATCACGAATGCTCTCACTCCTCCGTTGAGGTTGGAGTCCATCTTGTATCTCTTCTTGGGAGTCAGCCATGAGAAGTATGTGGATGCGAAGCTGTACTTCTTGGTCCTGAAAGGCTTGGCCCATCCGAATGTCTCATAGTAGACGCCTTCGGTAATCAGAGAGATGCAGTCGTCGTAGAAGCCCAGATAGCCGTCCTTGCCGACATTGGTGCCGGTGAGGATATCTCCGCTGATGTAGCGTACGGGGCAGCCCTGCTGGAGCTTCTCCACGTTGTCGTTGACCATGTCGGCTATGCCGCTGAAGCACATGCCGCTGATGCATTTCACATAGCCGGGAGTGGCTGCGCGTGGTCCTCCTACGGCGACAGTCTTGCTCATATCCACTTTGCCGGTGGAGAAGAAACGGCCGATAATGGCCAGCAGCTGGAGATTGACAGTCCATACCAGATCTCCCTTGTTTATCGGGCAGATGTGATTGATCTGCACACCTACATTGCCGGCAGGATGCGGTCCGTCAAAAACATGGAACTCCACACCGCTCAGTTTGTGGAACGGGGTACTTGCGTGAGTCTTGGCATTGAGCCCGAAATGTATCTTGGGTGTGACTTTGGACAGAACGCTGATAGCAGTCTGTATATTGTCCACCTCATCCTTCAGGATGTAATCGTAGTCCGCGGCCAGAGGTGCGGAGTCGAATCCGGAAATGTAAAGTGCCTGGGGACGTATTTCCGGATTGGGAATGATGCCGTAGGGACGCTGCTTTATGCATGGCCACAGTCCGCTTTCAAGGAGTAAACTGATGGCCTGCTCGGCAGTGATGGCCTCAGGCTTGGGAAGATCGAACTTGGCATACTCCGTTTCCGGATCTGCCTTGACTCTGACTTCGAGAAGTTTTCTCTTCTCACCTCGGATAATTCCACAGACAGTACCGCTTACTGGGGATGTAAATCTGACTTCAGGTCTTTTCTTATCGAAGAAAAGGACGGATCCGGCTTTGACGACGTCTCCCTCCTTTACTGCGAGCTTTGGAATAAGGCCTTTGAAATCGGTCGGCTTCACAGCCACTGTCTCCGAAACTATACTCTTGAGGATACGGGTCTCGGGCACACCCTCTACAGGTATGTCCAGCCCTTGTTTCAATTTTATATAGTCAACCATATCCTTTGATGTAAAACAAAAATTTGGGTGCAAATATAGATAAAACTTTTGTAGATTTGTGCTCCAATTTAAAAAGAATGTGAAATGAATTTGTCGGGTTTGAATAGTGCTCAGCAAGAAGCAGTTAAGTGTGTAAGCGGAGCTTCGATGATTATCGCGGGAGCCGGTTCCGGGAAAACTCGTGTGCTTACATGGAAGATTGCGGCCATAATCGAGAGCGGGATCGAGCCGTCATCCATAATGGCTCTTACCTTTACCAACAAGGCGGCCAAGGAGATGAAGGAGCGTATTGCGGCCATAGTCGGCAGGGACAAGGCCCGCCGCCTGTGGATGGGTACTTTCCATTCCATATTTGCCCGCATATTGAGGGACAATGCCGGACTTCTCGGATTTCCGAAGGCATTCACCATCTACGATGCATCCGATGCCAAGAACGCGGTAAAGTCATGCATCAGGGAACTTCAGCTGGATGACAAGATATACAAGCCGGGCGAGGTGCTTTCCCGCATATCCACGGCCAAGAACTACCTGGTGACAGCATCGGACTATATGAACAACCATGAGGCGATACGCAAGGACACCCAGATGCGCAAGGGCCGGATATGCGATGTCTATAAGCTCTATGCGGAGAAATGCAAGGCCGAGGGTGTCATGGATTTCGATGATATACTGCTGTATACCAATATCCTGCTCAACAAGCATCCGGAAGTGGCGGAGAGTCTGAGAAGTGTCATATCGCATATACTGGTGGATGAGTATCAGGACACCAACATGGCCCAGTACAGGATAGTCCGGATACTTGCCGCCCGGAGCCACAACATTACTGTGGTCGGGGATGACTCTCAGAGTATCTATGCCTTTCGCGGGGCCAGGATTCAGAACATCCTCAATTTCAAGCGGGATTATCCGGAGGCCAGGGAGTTCCGCCTGGAGCAGAACTATCGTTCTACCCAGACTATTGTCAATGCGGCCAATTCAGTCATAGCGCACAATGCGAACCGTCTGAAAAAAGAGTGCTTCTCCGAGGGGGACATGGGAGAGAGGATAGAGCTTATACGCGCTTACGATGACAGGGAGGAGGCGTCCTCCATCGTGTCGTCCATCATGAGGAGAATCTATGCGACCAAGGCCTCATACGACTCGTTCTCGATACTCTATCGTGTCAATTCCCAGTCCAGGGTATTGGAGGAGGCTCTACGAAAGAGAAATATACCTTATATAATATATGCAGGACATTCGTTCTACGAGCGCAAGGAGGTAAAGGACATGCTGGCCTATCTGCGGCTGGTGCTCAACCACAACGACAACGAGGCATTCCGCCGGATAGTCAATCTGCCGGCCAGAGGCATAGGGCAGACCTCTCTTGCCAGGCTTTCGGATGCCGCATCAGCCAAGGGAACTCCCTTGCTGGAGATGTGTTCGAGTCCTGATCTGGGACAATGGGACATAAAGGAGGCTACTGCCGCCAAGCTGCGTATGTTTGCGGATATGATAAACGGGTTCAGTGCCCGTATCTGGACTGACGACGCGTATACTTTGGCCGTGGCCATAGCCGAAGGCTCAGGCCTACTGCCGTCCATGAAAGCGGACTTGTCTGTAGAAGGAATGTCTGCCTTGGGCAATGTGACTGAGCTGCTCAACGGGGCTCAGGAGTTTGTGACCACTGAGATGGAGGCTGCGGAGCAGATGGGCGAATACGGCAAGATACCGACTTTAGAGGCATATATGGAACAGGTGGCCCTGCTGACAGATACGGACAAGGCTGAAGAAGAGGATGAGAACAACCGGGTGAAACTCATGACCGTTCATGCTTCCAAGGGACTCGAGTTCCCCTATGTGTATATCGCCGGGATGGAGGAGAATCTCTTTCCGTCATCCATGTCGTCTACGGAGGAGAATGTGGAGGAAGAGAGGCGGCTTTTCTATGTGGCTCTGACCAGGGCTGAGAAGGCCGTGACTTTGTCATATGCCGGAAGCCGTTTTCTCAACGGCAAGACTTCGGCCTGTCGTCCGAGCCGTTTTCTCAAGGAGATAGATCCAAGGTATCTGGACGGGACAGTGGAGGATTTCTCTTCGGTAGGAGGAGATGACTATGGGGATGATGGCAGCGGCTGGAACGGTTGGCGACAGCATCGGAGCCAGCCTCAGATCCATAATCAGGCGCAGGTCCGGCATGAGGCGGTCAGTGTCAGACCCGATATGTCCAGGTTTAAGCCGGTAGAGAAAGCCAGGATTTTTTCCGGGCCGATAGCGGATTCGGTCTCAGCGGGGGATAAGGTTCGGCATGACAGGTTCGGTATCGGGGAGGTAATATCGGTGTCCGGATCAGCTCCGGATGTCAAGGCTGTTGTCAGGTTTGACGCTGCCGGAGAGAAGACGTTGTTGTTAAAATTCGCCAGATTGCAAAAAATATAAATTTTTTTAATGTTTTTGGCGTTTTTTC
>DVHR01000008.1 GCA_018711925.1 Candidatus Coprenecus pullicola | reverse complement strand
ACACTGAATTACTGCTGCTTGTAGATTCATCTGTTGACAATATTTCAATGAACTTTTATAGGGTTTGAGCCGGCCTTATCCGACTCGATTGTTAAATTTTAAAATTTTCGGTTAAAATTTACCGAAGTATTGTTATAATAATGGCGGCTTTATTCAATTCTCACAATTGTTACTCTGTTTATATTTGACCTTGATTTATGCGTCGTAGGTCGCTTCGCTTGCTTCGTCCCAATCCCATTCTCAACTCGGACGGTGATACCGGAGAGTTTTTTCGGGTGAAAAATTATCGAAGAGAATTTTTTGCTCGAAAACCCTTGGGCTTGAACTCGCAGGTATTGCCCTCCGAGTTAACTTTATGATGGGGCGAAAGCAAGTGAAGCGACCTACGACCTCTATCCTAAATTCACTATTGCACTCTTTACATTCATCATATCCTTCAATATCGAGCTGTCAAGCACTTTTGCATAGTGTTGCGTCATCTTGATATTAGAGTGCCCGAGCATCTTTGCTACATTCTCTATACTTACACCGTTAGCCAAGCACACAGACGTGGCGTAGCTATGTCTTGCCACATGTGTGCTAAGGTGCTTCTGGATTCCGCAGACATCGGCTATCTCTTTCAGGTAGCTGTTCATATTCTGATTGCAAGGAACAGGAAGCAACACCCCTCGTTTGACGCAAATCGGGTGGTTCTCGTACTTTTTGAGAATTGCCAACGGGATATCCAACAGCGGGATATTGCACATATTATTTGTCTTTTGGCGTGTCTTGCGAATCCAATAGTGTCCGTTGTTGTCTTGCACGATATGCTCGGCGGCGAGTTGCTGAACATCTATAAATGCCAATCCCGTAAAGGCGGCGAAGATAAATACATCACGCACCAATGCAAGGCGGGGCAGCGCAAACTCCTTTTGGTATATTGTCATCAGTTCGTCCATCGTCAGGAACTCTCGCACAACCTCTTTCTCGTGAAACTTGATACCCGCAAAAGGATTCTTTTCTATCCATTCGTTGGCAAGTGCAAGGTTGATAATCTTCTTCAAGCACTTCATATAGCGGATAACGGTATTCTGCTGACAATTCTTCTCGGTCTTCAAATAGAACTCAAATGCTCGCACAAGTTCGCCATTTACCTCGGTGATAGGCAAATCCTCTTTGTCGTATTTCAGTTTGATAAGTTCGGCAAGATAGCGGGTGCAACTTTCGTAGCGTCTTACGGTGATTAGGGCAAAATCTTTACCCACCAACGCTCGACATTGCTCGTTGTGTTCGCGCATAGTACCGATGATGGTGCGTACTTGCTCCACCTTTTTGTCCACTCCAAAGAACTTTTCCTGCAATATTCGGGCAGTGATAAGTTCCCCATTCTCTTCAAGTTGCGTGTAAATTCGGTGGAGTTTGATGCGACTCTCCTCGATGTAATTGTTGAGCTCGGTTGATTTGCGGCTTTTGCCCCTCGCACACTCCTTTGCTTGATTCCACGATACTGGCTCAATGCTTTTGCGAATGTTTGTTTCTACTCTTGCGCCATTGACTGTGATACGCATACATACTGAAGCCTCACCGTTCTTCAGCAGCTTGGTTTTCTTGATAAAGAAAAGCACATTAAATGAATCTCGTCTCATTTTCTCCTACTTTTAATTTAGGGACTGTCGTAAAATGTTGACATCTTTCTAACAAATTGTTTGTCAATGTGGTAGAGATTTTATATCTTTTCTCTAAAACGTAATAGCTGCAAATCTTCAATTGTGTGGCATGAAACCGCCTCCACACACCTGCAGGGGTCTCTATGGTGCATGATGGGAGATTCCTGGACGGCGACAGTCCCGGAGTCAAGATATAAGTTTGTTGCTTTTCTCTTCAAGCTTGGGTAGCTTATGCCGGTGTCCAACCCCTTCCCGCGTATCCGCAAATTTGTGAACCGGGCTGCCATGCACCACAAAGATAATTACGTTGCACGGGAAGGTATATCGAATGGCTAATCAGCCGTGCACGATTCAAACTGTCTGCTCTGTTCTTCCTCTTTCCTTAACTCTTCCAGCCTCTTCAGATAAATGTCAATGAAGTCCTCCCCCTTGGAGAGCATGTGCCATACGGCGACGAGTATTTTCCTGGCTATTGCCACCTGGATTTTCATCTTGCTCTTTTTCTTGACGGTCGTCTGTACATAGCTGAAATGGGAGAAGAAACAGTTCCGGGTTCTTGAAGCGGCCCATGCGATCTCAATCAGTATTTGTCTGAGGTATCTGTTTCCGTGCGTCACCTTCCTGCTTTTGAAACGTCCGTTGCTGACATCGTTGCGCGGTCTCAGACCGCACCATCCCACCAGGCATGCTGCCGTGGCGAACATCCTCATGTCCACCCCCGTCTCCGCAATGATGGCCGTGGCCGCGCGTTCCTTGACTCCGGGGATGCTCTGGAGACGTTCGTACTGTTTGGGAAAGTGCTCCTTACAAAGTGCCGTCAGTTCTTTCTGGCATTCCTCGATCTGGCGGCTGACCATGTCGATAGTTTCCCTCAGCTGCCTGAACACGAACAGGTCGGTTTTGGAGAAGGATGCCGTAACTGCCGCTTTCACAGTCTCGCGACCGTGCTTGTTGAGTGTGCGTCCATGGACGCAAATGACCAGCTCATCCGGACTTGTCTGCCCTTCGATGACGGCTTCCAGCACGGACCGGTAGCTCTTGCTCCTGGTGGAGGACACATAGTTGCTGAGCCGGAACCCGCACCTCTGCAGGGCCGCGTCAAGCTTGTTGCAGTTGTAGGTCATCTCCTCGTTGAGGTCCATGATGCGGCGGTTCAGCTTGCGCATGTCCTGGACTATGGGCTCGGGTACGAAACTCCCCTTGATGAGGTTCTTCAGGACGCATTCCGCTATCCACTGCGCGTCCCTGACATCGCTCTTGCGGCCCGGAAGCTGCTTGATGAAATAAGGATTTACCAGTTTGAGGGCCATTGACCCGCAGAGCTCGTTCCACACCGGAACCCAATATACGGAGGTGCTCTCCATGGCGCATTCCGTAACTCCGCGGCAAAGCATGTCCTCGCGCATCTGACGGAGCTCCGGGGTCAGCACTCCGTAGGTTCCCTGAAAAATAATCTTCCCGTCATGTCCCATTATACAAAGATAAACGCTATCTTTGTGGACATCAAGGCCGGCGACCGTTCGATTCCTGTTCATATTGATTTCATTTTAAATTTTCCTCCAAGTTAAGAAAATTGTGACTAAGAGCACGAAGGAGGGGACAGGAAACAAGGCTCCGGCCTTGTTTTTTTATCCTGACGGTGTAGAATTGCCAGATTATATCTACATTTGTAGATAAGAGAGATTGTACTCTCTCAACACGTAAACAATATGATTTGGTAAAAGAGCGGAGTTGCTTGTAAAAGAAAAAGAGGCTTTATGATGAACATCGAATCCCAAAACATAGAGTTCAAAGAGAGCTGGCGGGACGAATACCAGAAATGGATTTGTGGCTTTGCCAATGCTCAGGGAGGTACGTTGTATATCGGTCTGCGTGACAACGGTGAGGTATGTGGTGTGCAGGACGCCGGAAAGTTGATGGAGGATATTCCGAACAAGGTACGCGATATAATGGGCATCTTGGTGGAGGTCAATCAGAAAGAGAAAGATGGAAAGCAATATCTGGAGATCGTGACGAAAGCTTATCCTTTCCCTGTCAGTTTCCGGGGCAAATATTATCAGCGGAGTGGGGCTACCAATCAAGAACTGAAAGGAGCGGCACTCGACCGTTTCATGCTTCGCAAGCAGGGAAAGACTTGGGATGGTGTGCCTGTACCTTATCTGAAAGCGGAGGATTTGGATAATGCCACATTCGATTTGTTCCGCAAGTATGCCAAACGGAGCGGGACGTATGGATGATGCAGATTTGATGGACGATAATCACGACTTGTTGGAGAAACTCCGGCTTTATGAGGGCAGTTACCTGAAACGTGCCGCCGCCTTGCTGTTCCATCCCGACCCAGAAAAGTATGTGACTGGAGCGTTTGTAAAGGTCGGCTTCTTCCGTGAAGGCATGGATTTGGTGTATCAAGACGAAGTGCATGGTAATCTGTTCCAGCAAATCGTGAAGCTCTACGTGAAGCGTTGCTGAATGCCTGCATTAACAAAGACTACGCAGAACCTTCTCCCATCCAAATCCGTGTGTATGAAAACAAATTGGAGATAATAAACGGCGGGGTATTGCCCGAAGGGTGGACGGTGGAAACCTTATTGTCCTCACATCGAAGTATGCCTTACAACCCGGATATTGCCAATACTTTCTTCCGTGCAGGTGAGATAGAGGCATGGGGACGCGGCATCGAGCGCATCATTGCGGCTTGTAAGAATGATGGATTCTCCACGCCGGAGTTCCGTTATGATGCTTCGGGTATATGGACAACGTTCAAGTTTGAGTACCCGGAAAGGGCTACTACCCAAAAGAACGACCCAGAAACGACCCAGAAAAACGACCCAGAAACCGACCAGCAAAAGCAAGAAAACGTTATTCTTGAACTAATCAAAGAGAATCCTTATATACAAAGGAAAGAATTGGTAAGGCGCTTAGGCATACATGAAAGCAGCATAAAACGTCGGTTGGCTTCACTCCAAGAAAAAGGGATTATAAAACATGTCGGTCCGAATAAAGGCGGTTATTGGGAAGTCCAAAAAGGATTTTGAACCAAGGTGGAGAAGTTTCTGTGATTATGTGCTTGATATGCAGAAAAAGTCGTATATATTGTAATCAATAAAGGAAACCTCCACGCAACCTGACGCAGAACGCTGCAACAATCCGGTGGAGCAATAGCGGGAGATTACACTACTTGATTGAATAATACGATTCCCGGTGGCACCACTTGGAAATAACTTCGGACAGTGTTTTTAGGCCGGTTTGGCCGGATATTGTTGAAAAAGGCCGCACCCGGTAATGGGCACGGCCTTTTCGTGAAGTTTTCATAGTTTTACATTCCAGGATTCGCAGCCGGGTTCTATACGTTATTGTTATTGCTGTTTGTTTTCATCTTGTCAATCCCTGACGACACTGTGCCGCGCACCTTACTGAGCAGCGGTGCCCAATTGTAATTGCGTCTGAGGCCCTGTATGGTCATATAAAGCATTAGCAGGCAGGACACTATGCAGACCAGGGCAAATGCGGCTATATAAAGAGCGACTTTCATTGCTATTACAGGAGCGTTGGTTCCGGCATCGTATGTCCTCTCCACTCTGCCGCCCCTGTACTTTATAATCGTGACAATATACGGAATTGAAAGGGCACTTCCGGCCAGCATGGCCGACACAGCATAAGTCCACTTGCTTATACCCTTGAGAGTGCTTGACTCCGCCCTGGTCCTGGTAATCGTATATCCATAAGGACGCTGAGAAAATATATAGACAGGTATAAGCAGGATGAAGAAGATATTCCAGGCCCTCACAGCCCGTTTATCTGCCTTGGAGCTCTTCAGCCATGAACCGTACTCGTCCAGAGCCATTTTCTGAATTTTCTTGAAACCCATAGCGTTGATCTCATCGAACTCCTTTCGGTAATCTTCAGCCGCAGAGGCATACTCCTTAGACTGCTTCTCCAAGCTCCTGCGTGTCTCCTTTGACCGGGCCGTATCAGCTTTTGCGGCATACTCCTCGGAGGACTTCATATATCTTGTATAGGATATTTTCTTATCACAGAGTGTCAGGTACTTGTACATTACCGGACCCTGATGCCCGTACTTTGCAAGTTCAAACCCGGCATCTCCCTGGTCCGGTGTACTTTCCCAGACAAGCACGGTATCAGCTTCTTCCCAGTTTTCTACCGCTGCGACCACGGCCTGCCTGTCTTCCACATCTTCCTGCTTCTTGTCCACCCTCCAGGAAAGGAAGATCACCGTCAGAATCACACCTATGATAACCGGCCACATGATAGTCCAGTGCCTGCGGCCTGACCAGTCAAGTATATCTTCAAGATCAATCAGGCAACACTTTATATAGGTATCACTCTCATCTATGATGGCCTTGTCCGCCTTATCCACCAGCTCGCGCATCCTAGCCGTTTCCTCCGCCGACTCAGGATAGACATCATCAATATCACTCTTGGTGCCAGGAGACGTGCTCACAGCCTGATACAGGTAGCCGTATGCCTCGGCATTGGGTTCATCGCTTTCAGACAGTCTTTTCACTTCCTGGATGTCAAAACCCACTAAGCCCTCCCGTCTTGCTTTCTTTTTATTCTTAGGAGTCTTACTGTTCTCCTGTTGATTCTGTTTTTCCGCCATACTATTAAGTTTAAAGTTAACAACTATTCAAAGATAAGGCAGAATTCACCAGAAGAAGCACCAATACGTCAATTGCCGCGTATCATTCGCACAAAACCGTCCGGAGCCAATGATGTCAAAGCGTAAATATCGATTCAAAGCGTAAATCAACGCCTTTCCAGCACCCTCTCACGGTACTGCTGAGGAGACATACCGTATTTCTTGCCGAAAGCACGGCGGAAGGTGGAAAGAGAATTGAAGCCGGACAATTCGGCCAGCTGCTCCACTGAATACTTCGCATCCGGATCCGAAAGCAACTTTTCAGTGTACTCCAAACGGCTGCTGTTGACATAATCGTAGAATGTAGTGCCGAGACTGCTGTTGATGTAGGACGAAAGTGTCGTCCTGTTGGTTCCCAGTTCTGCGGCCAGTTCCGCCAAGGTAAGGTGCGGGGTCCTGACAAAATATCCGTCAGCGGCAAGCCGGACCAACTTCTCTGAGAAATGAGACGGCGCATGCACTGCCTCTGCATGAGCGTCCCCGGACATCAGGTCCGAAGCGGATGGATATCTGTAATAGTATGTTTTATAGGCGATAATACCCCATGTCACCGACAGGGAGAGATAGTATACGGCATCCAGCAGATTGTCAGTCCTGGAGGAGACAAATGTCCAAAGTACCAGATTCGGCAGAAGCAGCGCAATGGAAACCCACAGCCACTTCACATCCATATGAGTTATATCTGAGAGACTGCCCTTGAGCATCCTGCGGTATAAAAGCGTCTTGCGCAAGACTATGCATATGCATACTCCGGAAAATACAACCGCATAAACTGTCATAAGGCTATAAACCCAGTCATAGGGATACAGCACATAAAGCAACGTAAAAAGAGGAAAGGAACCGAACAGCAGAAGATCCTTCCGAAGAGTCATCTTTCCAGGGTAAAGGAACTCGAAGGCAAACATGACATACAACGGCACCGCCCAAGTATCTATAGACAGCAACAGCTTGTAAATAAACGGATTGTCCGCCACACCCTCTTGAAGATACAGCAGGTCCTTAAGCAGATACAGCGCGTATACGGCCAGAATCACGCCCAGCACCAGTCTTATACGGCTGCGCTTGAACACAAACAGGTACAGTGCCGCGACAAGTCCGAAAAGACCTGTCACCAATCCGAGAATGAATATGGTCAGTTCCTGGAACATGGCTCAAAATCCCTGCCCACTATTACCCTGAGAGCCTGAGGTATCACCTCCAATGTCATCGGAGTGGTACCTACCACCTCTCCGTCTATCTCGACTCTGTCCGGATGACGGGTCATGACCGACACTTTGCGTATCATCTTATGGGACACTTCCTTCACATTGTATATGGTCCCCTTGAAAAGCCTGTTGAACAGAAATAGAAACTTCAACTTGGAGACCTTGCGGGCCAGCATCAGGTTAATCAGCCCGTCATCTGCCACGGCGTCAGGGACCTGCATCATACCTCCACCGCTGTATTTCCCGACACCGAATCCCACCGAGAATATCCTGCCGGTAAAGAAATTCTTGCCGTCAGCCACCACCTTCCCTCTTTTGGAACGACGGCCGAGCAACGCCTTGAATGCCGCCTTCACATAGGCCATATCTCCACTGCGTCCCTTGTTCTTCGCGGCGTTGCAGTACCAGCATATATTGGCGTCAAGCCCTACCCCCGCCACATTGACCATATAACGGGTATTCTTGACCCCTGCCTGAACATACTCTACCCTTCCCACATCCTGAAGCACTGTATGCCCGTCTATTATGGTATCTATAGCCTTGTCGTAGTCTCTGGGAATCCGGTACATCCTTGTCCAGTCATTGGCGGAGCCCGCTGGCAGGACAGCCAGCGTGACATCACTCACCGATACTTCCTGCTGATAGAAAAGGCCGTTGACAATCTCGTGGAGCGTACCGTCCCCCCCTACTGATATTATATTCCTGAACCCGCGTTTCAAGGCGTATATCACAAGTTCCACAGCATGATATCTATGAGTGGTGAACACCTCTTCAAAAACGAATCCTCTGCTTTTCAACTTATTGGACAGCACAGGCCACTCTGTGGCGACCCGTCCTCCCCCGGCATTGGGGTTCACAACCGCTATCCATGTACTGTCATTCATCTGTTGATAAAAATTTTCGCGAAAATAATATTAAATATCGGTTGGATGAAAAGAATTTCTAATTTTGCAGATTAGGTTAAAGTATAAATATGGGTAAAATTATTGCTGTAGCTAATCAGAAAGGAGGAGTCGGGAAGACCACGACGGCCATCAATCTGGCTGCGTCGCTGGCTGTTTTGGAAAAAAGGACTTTGCTGATCGACGCTGATCCGCAGGCAAACACGACGTCAGGACTGGATTTCGATCCGGACTCCAATCAGGGCAATACCCTATATGAGATTCTTATAGGGGAAAAAGAGATGAGGGACGTAATCATGGACACAGAGATAAAGGACCTGAAGATCATACCGTCGCACATCAACCTTGTGGGAGCGGAGATTGAGCTTATCAACATGGAAGACAAGGAGTTGGCGATGACAAATGCTCTAAGCAAGGTGACGGACCAGTTTGAGTACATCATCATCGACTGCCCGCCTTCCTTAGGTCTGATCACGGTCAACTGCCTGACGGCGTCCAACTCAGTGATAATTCCAGTCCAGACCGAATTCTTCGCATTGGAAGGGCTGAGCAAGCTGCTCAATACCATAAAGCTCATACAGACACGGCTCAATCCGGACCTCAAGATAGAAGGCTTTCTGCTCACCATGTACGACAGCCGTCTGAGACTGGCCAATCAGGTGGTGGAGGATGTCCGCCATCATTTCGGAAGCATGGTGTTCAACACTATCATACAGCGCAATGTCCGCCTCAGCGAAGCTCCGTCCCACGGCAAACCCGTGATACTTTACGACGCCATATCGGCCGGTACCAACAACTATCTCAATCTGGCCAAGGAAATAATATCTAAAAACTCATAGCTCATGGCAAACAGAAGAGACGCATTGGGGAAAGGCCTGGGAGCTCTTATTTCCGGCATGGACGGCCAGGTTACGTCATCTCCCGCTCCAGCTCCGACACACAATCCGGCCTCGATATGCGAGATCCCCGTAGACAAGATATCAGCCAACCCATACCAGCCACGAAGCAATTTCGACGAGGAGGCCCTGTCCGAGTTGACCGAGTCCATCCGTCAGCTGGGCATCATCCAGCCCATCACCGTTCGCAAGATAGGCCTGAAATATCAGATTATCAGTGGAGAGCGACGTTTCAAAGCCGCTTCCGCCGCCGGGCTGAAGACCATTCCTGCCTACATCAAAGACACTGATGACCAGGGGATGCTGGAGATGGCCATCGTGGAGAATATCCAGAGAGAGGACCTCGATGCCATAGAGGTGGCCCTGAGCTTTCAGAGACTTATGGACGAATGCAGCCTTACCCAGGAGTCCATGGCCGATAAAGTCGGCAAGAAAAGGGCTACTGTAGCCAACTACCTAAGACTTCTGAAGCTTCCGGCCGAGATACAAGTCTGCATCAGAGACAAGAAGATATCCATGGGGCATGCCAAGGCCATACTCTCCCTCTCCGACCCCATGGCCCAGATAAGCCTTTGCGATGAGATAGTAAAGCGCAATCTGTCCGTAAGGCAGGCTGAGACAAAGGCCCAGAACATATTGAAGAAAAATGAAGAGAAGAAAGAGACGGAAGAGAAGAAAGCCTCCTCCGAACTTCCTGACAGCTATTACAAGGTCTTGGAGATTGTCGGAAGATATTTCGGGAACAATATAAGCATCAAAAGATCGGAACAGGGCAAAGGAAGTTTCACAATACAGTTCTCATCCGATGCGGAAGTGGAATCATTTTTGAGAGCCATTGAGAACATCAACAATTAAAATGCTTACAGACGTGCGGAGAACTGTCCTGATAATACTCATATCATTGTTTTTACTTCCCGTTCGGGCGCATGCCCAGTTTATCAACAGCGGCGGAAGTGGAAGCATGTCAGGTTCTGCCGCCTCGTCCGATTCCTCATCGAAAGAAGAGTCCTATACTCTGAAAAGGTACTTCAACTCTCTTGCCCACAAGGACTCCATGGCTATAGGCTGGGCATTTGCCGGCTCAGTCATTCTTCCGGGTACGGCCCAGATATACAATGGGGACTACTGGAAGCTGCCGATAATCTATGCCGGCATCGGAGGCATGCTGGGCGGAGGAATCTACTATAACTCCCAGTTCAAGAAGACCGGCAGCGAATCCGACAAACTGACAAGGAACCTGTTCTTCATAGGTGCCGCGGCTTTTTACTGGGGACAACTATTGGACGGTGCCGCAAGTTACAAATCCTACCGCCCGCACCTGCCTGGCAGAGCGACCATATATTCCGCTCTTCTGCCAGGCCTTGGACAGATATACAACCGGGAATACTGGAAACTGCCGATATATTACGGAGGACTGGCCGTAGCCGGTTACTGCTGGTACTACAATGACCTGCAGTATAAACGGTTCCAACATGACTACAATATGGCCACCCAGCCCGGAGGCAATTATACTGGTTCCTTATCTGTTGACAACCTGCAATACTACAGAGACTATTACCGCCGCTATAGAGACTACTCGATTGTAGCGACAGTTCTGATATACATTCTCCAGATCATAGACGCGGATGTATTTGCGACAATGAGCGAGTTCGATGTCAATCAGAATCTAAGCATGGACATCGAGCCGGCGATCATAGAGCCCATCAACTACGATTTCACCACCAATTACACTCTGGCCATGCCGACCGGCAGCGCAATGGGGGTAAAAATGAATTTCAGATTTTAACCGATGAGACGCACTTTCATACTGTTGACAGCAGCCATCCTGCTCTGTCTTCCCGCCACCACCTCAGGAAAACCGAGAAACGATAAAGAGAAAAAGAAAGTCACCCTGTTTGCTGGTCCCGACAGAAAATCCCTTTTGAGGGAAAGGGACTCGCTCCGTCAGGCCAACGAGGCCCTGATGCTGGAGCTGGACAGCCTGTATCAGATATATGCCGAATTGGAATACGAGTCAATACAAGAGGCGGACTCCATCAATTTAGGTATAATGGCCATGGACGGCATTGACCATTTGCAGATATCAGACACAGCCGCCGCTGTCTCCCGGGACTCCCTGCTGAGCCTGTGGTATCAGCAGCGCGACCTGAACCTGATGGAAGTGGAGCCGTCCGATATAGACACCATAGAGATGGTATCCGACATACCGGACTCAGTGTACATCAGCAGGCTTCAGAAGCTCAATCCGTACATCTCGGTACCGTACAACCGCATCATACGCAACCACATAGTGTACTACACCCAGAAGATGCCCGAGAAGATGGAGCGCATACTGGGACTTTCCACATATTATATCCCCATCTTCGAGGAGATCTTCGACCAATACGACATGCCGCTGGAGCTCACAGCCATGGCCGTCATCGAGTCAGCCCTCAATCCCAAGGCGGTATCCCGGGCCAGGGCCAAGGGGATGTGGCAGTTCATGTACTCCACTGCAAAGCGCTACGGGCTGACCATCAATTCCTACGTCGACGAGAGATTCGACCCTATCGCCTCCGCCCACGCGGCAGCGAGGTATCTTCGCGACTCATACCTCATCTTCGGCGACTGGACATTGGCCATAGCCTCATACAACTGCGGAGCAGGCAATGTCAACAAGGCCATCCGCCGCTCGGGAGGCTCCAAGGACTTCTGGGAGATATATCCCTACCTTCCCCGCGAGACACGCGGATACGTGCCCTCGTTCTTCGCCGCACTCTACGCGATGAGATACTACAAAGAGCACAACCTGACACCTGAACACATCCCGATGCCGCCCCACACAGACACCATCAAGGTCAATAAAATGCTGCATTTCGAGCAGATAGCCCACTACACCGGAGCCAGCATAGAGGAGCTGCGCACACACAACCCACAATACCTGCACGACATCATTCCCGGCACTGAGAAAGAGTATATTCTTCAGTTGCCATACCAGTTCACCGGAGCATTTATCGACCACGAGGATGAGATTTATGCCTACAACGACTCCGTATATTTCAGTCCGGCAGCGCTTAAAAAGATACAGCAGTCAGCCGAGCCGTCCAAGATCATCCATAGAGTTAAACGTGGAGAGACACTTAGTCACATCGCCCTCAGGTATGGAGTATCCGTAAAGAACATCCAGAGATGGAACGGCATTGGCACCCGCATACGGGAAGGTCAGAGACTGGCCATCTACACCAAGGGCAACGGACCTGCCACCTCATCCTCATCAAGCAGCGGGAAAGTCAACACAAGCGTATCCAACGGCTACGTGATGTATACCGTCCGCTCCGGAGACAATCTCTGGAACATTGCCAAGAAATTCAGCGGAGTGAGCGTAAACGACCTGCAGCGTCTCAACGGGCTGAGCAAGAACAGCAAGATATATCCCGGCAAGAAACTCAAAATCAAAAAGGCCAACTAAGCTGCAGCCGGAACCTCAGGCAGTCCTTTTCCCGGTTCGCATACTTGGACGCCGAGCATTTGAGACTAAGGTTGAACCATCTTACGGGCTTGTATGTCAGAAGCACATACAGGCCCGTTCCTTTTCCGTAATAGGCCGGGACAGAGAACGAGCCCGGTACATCCCCCTCATAGCAGTACACTCTGGAGTCCCAGTCCTCCGTCCAGAACAGTGTCGCCCGCAGGGAACACCTGAACTTTCCGGACGGAGAGCGGTATCCAGCCTCCTGGAACAACAAGCCGCCCAAAGTCCCGGCCCACGTGCCCTCGAAACGCGTGGACAGCTCCAGGCCACTGCCTCCCGCATAGCTGTACTCCGTTCTCAGCCGGACCTGCCTGGCCCCGCGCCCGCTGTCATAAGTCCCGCTCAGTTTGGCGTACAGCGTATGCTCCTGCGCCACGGTCCAGCCGCAGTCTACAGAAGCTCTCAGCACATCCGAAGCATCCCTCACTCCAAAGCGGGCATAGGGGAAATGTGTATATTCCACCGATGAGGACAGCGTAACATCCCGTACCGGAGTCCACCTCAGGGCGGCCGAGGCCCCATGCTCGTTGTTGACGTTGCTGCGGCAATAAGCTCCGGCATGAGTTGCGATATAGTCCTTGGAATAATACCTGTACACCGCCGACACCTCCAGAGAGGACGAGAACGGATACACCGCTCCGAGTATTCCCACGAAATCGAAGTCCTTGTCCAGGGCCGCCTCACCAAAAATCCTGATGCCCCTGAATGAAAGCAGAAAATCCACGGAGGCATTGCCCCACCAGCCGTCATAACGCAGATGCGAGTTGTAATAGGAAGTACGCCGGCCGTCCAGCTTGTCATACCGGTACGCCGCTACCGTCGCACCGACTTTCAGCCAACTGTTCCTCCAGGAGACATTGGCCCCGGTCACCTGCTCCCTCATAGCGTCCCTTGCGGCACGGTCCGCATCACTGTCATGCAGTCCGTCTTCCGGCTTGGAGACGAAATACTCCCCCTCCACCTTGGCATCCTGCCCGTTGTCCGAGTAAAATACCGTAGCCTCGAAGCCTGCCGGAAAAGCGAGAGTCAAGCCGGCACCGTGAAAATAATTGTTCTCGTCCGTGGATGTGTAGGGACGGACTCCAGCCTGTCTCCTTACGACCGTGGAAGGCGAGGCCAGGGACGACATCGAGAAGCCGCTCCAAAGCACCAGTCCCTGACCGAGACGCAGCGAGTAATTCCCGGCCACCGCACTGACCAGACGGTAATGGCCGTCCTTAGAGAGCCTTATGTCGCCGGCCGAGACATAAAACGAGTAAAAATCCGGGAATCCGCGCTCACCGGCATCGCTTTCCAGAGTAAAGCCCACGCCATACTGCCCGTTCAGTTCAGCATTGAACTTGGTCAGCAGCGGCACCGGCAGACCGCCCGTCTCCTCCTTTTCCCGTTTCAGCTCCCATCTGCTCCGCACCAGCAGCTTGCCGGACACATCCAGCCGCCTGTCTTCCATCACCTCACCGGGAAGGAATGTCACAAACGGCCTCAGGACTCTCACCTTCTCCGCATCGAAGCCATCCACCAGCGACAGCTCCGCCTCTGAGGAGACGGCCCCGTATTCCTCCCTGTATTCCAGCAGACTGGCCACCATGAACGGGGTCATCAGCGGAAATGCCTCCAGCGTCTCCCTGTCCGCCATATTGAGATCCAGCGGCCTGACCATGAGACCTGTCAGGTATTCCGCCAGCTCCTCCGGGTCTCCTCCGCCGGCCTCGCACTGCTCCTCAATCAGACGCACTATGGCATCCGGCAGCTCCTGAGCCTTCACCGGCACACTGCACAACAAAAAAGCCGCTCCGAGAAGGGCGGCTCCGTAAACTATCGTCTTCCCTTCAGATCTCCCCCACATACCAGACTTATTTGAGTTTTCTACATCGTCAATCGACTTTAAACTTGTACTTTATCTCCTTGAGCTCCCTGTTGGCCCTCTCTATCTTCGAAGCCAGGTCATTCTTGAACTCCACGACCTTTTCCATCACGGCCGGGTCTCCCGTACCTATGATCTGTGCAGCCAGAATAGCCGCATTCTTGGCCCCGTCAAGGGCGACAGTCGCCACAGGTATACCGGAAGGCATCTGCAGGATGGACAGCACCGAGTCCCAGCCGTCCATCGAGTTGGATGACTTGATGGGCACCCCTATCACAGGCATCGGAGTATAAGCCGCTATCACACCGGGCAGATGAGCGGCACCGCCGGCACCGGCGATTATCACCTTGATGCCCCTTTCCTTTGCGGCAGTGGCGAACCGCATCACCTCGACGGGCACTCTGTGGGCCGACAAGGCATTGATCTCAAACGGTATTTCCATCGAATCGAGAAACTCCGCAGCCTGCTTCATCACCGGCATGTCCGAAGTGCTTCCCATGATAATTGATACTATCGGTTTCATCTTACACTGATTTACATTGTTTTCGGCAAATTTAATCTAAAAAAACTTTATTTCTGCTTTTTTTGCCTTACTTTTGCGTTATGGACAGGATAAAACTTCACGACAAGTATTTCAAACTTTTCATTCCCAATGAGAAGATAGAGGAGGCCGTCAGAAAGACAGCCCAGCAGTTGAACCATGACTACGCTGACGGCGACATACCGGTATTCCTGAGCGTGCTCAACGGCTCGTTCATGTTCACGGCCTCGCTGATGAAATACATCGACTTCCTGTCGGAGCTGTCCTTTGTCAAGATGGCGTCATACTGCGGCACATCGTCCACCGGCCAGGTCAAGCAGCTCATCGGACTGTCGGATAGCCTCAGAGGCAGACGTGTCATCATCGTCGAGGACATCGTGGACACCGGCAAGACCATCACGGACATGTATGCCATGCTGCAGGACATGGGCGTGGCCGACATCAAGGTCTGCACCCTGTTCCTCAAGCCCGGCGCCTACAAGGGCAATGTCAGGATAGACTACCACGCCATGGAGATAGGCAATGAGTTCATCGTCGGCTATGGACTTGACTATGACCAGCTCGGACGCCAGCTCCAGGACATCTATATCGTCGAATAACTAACTGTATACAAACATATCAACATCATGAGATACTATATCTTATTCGGCCCTCCGGGGGCCGGCAAAGGCACTCAGGCCAAACAAATAGTGGACAAATACAATTACCTTCACATCTCCACCGGAGACCTTCTCCGCCATGAGATAAAAGCCGGTACAGAGCTCGGAAAGAAAGCGGCTGAGCTTATCGAAAGGGGCGACCTCGTCCCGGATGAAGTGGTTGTCGGCATGATCCGCAGAAAGATTACCGACAATCCCCACATCAAGGGCTTTCTCTTCGACGGATTTCCCCGCACCATCGCCCAGGCCGAGACCCTGGACAGCATGCTGGAAGAGTTCGGCGGAAAAGTAGACGCCGTCATCTCACTTACACTGGAGGACAAGCTGGTGTACGACCGCATCCTTCACAGGGCTATGATAGAGAACCGCAAGGACGACATGGACCGGACTACCATCGAGCACCGTATCGCCACATATCACCAAAAGACAGAGCCGCTTATCTCCTACTACAAGGGCAAGGGCAACTACCGCGAGATAGAAGGCAACGACACCATCGGGAACGTATTCGCCAACATCTCCCGCATCCTTGACGAATAACTCCCTAACAGTGTGATGTCTCGGACATCGACAGCACAATTCACTGAGGCCATCCCGGCCCCGGTGGATTTTCTTTCACGCACTTAACAAAAGGCGCCTGCCGGCATTGTGATCTGTATTGCCGAAGTAGTCCGGGAACGCGTTTTTTAACGAGAAGGCTTATTTACAACGACTTACAAAACACAAAGGTGCCCCGTTCTGGTTTGAAAGCCGAACAGGGCACCTTTTGACTAGACTAAATCACTGATAATCAGAGTAAACCATCATCCAGGGTGTGCCCTTGCGTTCCCTCGAAGCAAAAAGCCGCATCCGGCAGCGGGATTTGTTTGGAAAAACGGCATAAATTCTCTAAGACATCAAAAGATTTCCTATCTTTGTCCGCATGTGCCGGATTTCCAGCGACAAAAGAGCCGGACGCAAAGCGAAAGTATTATTACATAGAGAATTATGCCAGGAAGCAACTTTATAGACTACGTGAAGATATTCTGCGCATCGGGCAACGGGGGCAACGGCTCCACCCATCTGAGGCGCGAGAAATACATCCCCAAGGGCGGTCCTGACGGGGGAGACGGAGGCCGTGGAGGCCATATCATCCTCAGGGGGGATCCGCAGTACTGGACCCTGATTCACCTGAAGTACCGCAAGCATATCAAGGCTGAGCACGGAGGAGCCGGAAGCGGCGGCCTCAGGCATGGGGCGAACGGCAAGGACATCATCTTAGATGTGCCGCTGGGCACTGTGGCCAAGGACGCCGAGACCGGGGAGGTACTTTGCGAGATAATGGAGCCCGGGCAGCAGGAGATACTGGTGCGCGGAGGACGCGGCGGCAAGGGCAATGACTTCTTCAAGTCCGCGACCATGCAGACCCCGCGTTTCGCCCAGGAAGGCGAACCGGGTAAGGAAGGATGGTTTATTCTCGAGCTCAAACTTCTGGCCGATGTCGGTCTGGTGGGTTTCCCCAATGCCGGCAAGTCAACACTGCTGTCGGCTGTCTCAGCGGCAAGGCCCAAAATAGCCGACTATCCGTTCACCACCCTTGAGCCGAACCTCGGCATCGTATCATGCCGAGACGACCACTCGTTCGTGATGGCCGACATTCCGGGCATCATCGAGGGAGCTCACGAGGGTAAAGGACTGGGACTTAGGTTCCTAAAGCATATTGAGCGCAACTCCATGCTGCTATTTGTCATACCGGCCGACACAAAGGACATTCAGGCCGAATACCGCACCCTGCTGGGCGAGCTGGAGCAGTTCAATCCTGAGCTGCTGGACAAGGACCGCATCCTCGGCATCTCAAAGGCCGACATCCTGGACGACGAATTGCGTGACGGCCTGCGCAAGGAGCTGCCGGAGGGTGTGCCTTCGATATTTTTCTCATCAGTGAGCGGAGAAAACATACCTCAGCTCAAGGATATGCTGTGGAACACCCTTAACCGTACCGCACTATGATAGACTGGCTTATAGGACTGGACCACAGGATAACCCTCGCCCTCAACGCCATGCACACGCCTTTATGGGACGAGCTCATGCTGTTTCTATCGGACAAATACGTGTGGATTCCGCTGTACGTGCTGTTAGCTGCCCTCATGTTCGTACCCAAATGGTACGGTCGGAAGTCCGCCGCATTCCGTTATGGCGGGCGTATTCCGTTGTGGCTGACCGGCCTGATAGGCGTACTGGCCGTATTGCTGTGCTTCGGGCTTACCGAGCAGGTCACCAACCTGGTCAAGAACTGGGTGGAAAGGCCGCGTCCCGGCCATGACCCTTTGCTGGAGGGCCTGCTTCATCTGCCGGAGGGTAAGGGCGGCAGTTACGGCTTTTTCTCGGCCCATGCCTCCAACTCTTTCGGCATGGCGGTTGTCACGGCATTGATATTCAGACGCGGATGGTATTCCGCCGGGATTGTCACCTGGGCCGCGCTTATAGGCTTCAGCCGCATCTACCTCTCCAAGCATTTTACCACCGACGTACTCTGCGGCGCGCTGGCCGGACTCCTGATTGGATACCTCGTGTACTGGCTCTACCGTTGGGTGCTCATCAGAATTTCCAGAAAATATTCATAGTACCATGCTCTGCATAATAGACTCCACCACAGACCCTTACTGGAATCTCGCAGCCGAGGAGCTCCTGTTGACCGGCATAGACGAGCCGGTATTCCGCCTCTGGCGGAACGCACCATCCGTAATTGTAGGCCGCTACCAGAATTCCGCCGCTGAGATCAACACGGAATACGTCCAAAGCCACGGCATCCCGGTGGTACGCCGAATGACAGGTGGCGGAGCCGTCTTCCACGACCTTGGCAATGTCAATTACACATTCATCGACAAGAAAATCGCGGGTGAGGACACCGCCTCCATGTTCCGCCGCTTCACGGCCCCCGTCATATCCGCACTGCGTGGACTCGGGGTGGAAGCCTCGCTCCAGGGCCGCAACGACCTGGTCATAGGAGAGCGGAAGTTCTCCGGCAATGCGGTCTGCGTCCACGGCGACAGGGTACTGCAGCACGGATGCATGCTCTTCTCGGCCTCGGTCACGGACCTGTCTGCGGCCCTTAATACCCGTCCGGAGAAATTCACCGGCAAGAGCGTCCAGTCCAACCGGGCGCGGGTCACGAATATCTCAGAGCACCTGCCGGAGGGAAAGGCCATGTCCGTAGAGGATTTCATCGCTTATCTTCAGGACTATATCGCAGGCCGTCCCGGATTCACACTTAGAGGCTATCTGCCGCAGGAAAAAGCGGTTATCGACAGGCTTAGGAAGGAGAAATACTCCACATGGCAGTGGAACTTCGGCAATTCGCCCCGCTACGGACTCAATAAGACCCACCGCTTCCCCTGGGGATTCATAGAAGTCTCTCTCGATGTATCGGAGGGCATCATCCGCTACTGCTCTATACGCGGAGACTACTTCTTCACCCGCCCTACGGAAGAAGTGGAACAGGCCCTGACGGGACTGCCCCACTCCTACGACTCAGTCCTTTCGGCCCTGTCCTCGCTTCCCCTGACCGACTATTTCGGTCCCGTCCAAGCATCAGAACTCACATCTCTGCTTTTCTGACATAGAAAAACCGGAGCTGCCACAAGGACGACTCCGGTTCCAACAAGTATGAGGTTAATATTATCCTGCTATTTGCCGAATCTTTTCTCTTTCATCTTCTTGATCTGGTCCTGGAGGACATCGACGCAGTCTACTACCGCGTCCTCAAATGTAGGTGCCGTCCTCTCTATGATAAGGTCATCTCCGGGAATCCCCAGTCTCACCTTTACTGTCTTGCCGTGGTCAGGCTGGACTGTGAGAGCGACATCACAGCTGATGATATTGTCAAAAAACTTTTCCAGCTTGCCGACTTTCTTGTCGATAAAGTCCAGCAGTTTCTGATCTGCATCGAATTTGATCGATTGAACGTTAATCTTCATGTTTACCTCCGTTTTTTGCTCTTGGATGAGCGGTTAAATATGTTTCTTTCAACTGTTGGAGAGAACTGTGGGTATACACCTGCGTTGCTGCCAGCGAGGCATGCCCGAGTACCTCCTTTATGGAATTAAGATCCGCCCCGTTGTTGAGCAGGTGAGTCGCCAATGAGTGCCGCAGCACGTGCGGTGATTTCTTTCCGCTGAATCCTTCCACCCCGTCCAACTGCTCGTGCACCGCCTCGTTCACAAACTCCGGATACAGCGGCTTGCCTGTGTCCGTCAGAAAAAGCCTGCCGTCTTCCGGACTTTCCGGGAACTCTTTCTTAATTCTCTCCAAATATAATAAAATTTCCTGACAAACGGAAACAGGAAGTGGAATTTCCCTCATTTTATCACCCTTTCCCAGAACAGTGAGAACTTTTCTATCCCGGTCAAAATCCCCGCGGTCAAGACCCACTATCTCCGAACGGCGCATCCCCGTAGAATACAACACCAATACCATCAGCGCATTGCGGTAATCATGCCAATTCATCTCAGCACAGGCCCTGCCGGAGCCGTCAAGACCTTTGCTCTTAAAAAACTGCTCCAATGCCTTTTCGGTATAAAACTCGGGCAGGCGGCGGCTTTCCTTAGGTCTGGCAACCCTATGCACCGGATTGGACAGGAGTACTGACTTATGCACCAGCCAGGTACAGTAGCTGCTCAGGGCCGACAGTCTCAGATTGACAGTACGCGGGCTCAACCCATGTTCCAGTGACGACGCGATATAACCGCGTATACAACTGAAGGTCAACGCATCTTTCAGCTTATCAGACGTAAGTGACTCTTCATGGAAGGAGCCATCATCGGCAAAGGCATCGGGATATTGATACTTGTAAAAATCCTCCAATGCCTCCCGGTAGATGGCGCAAGTGCGTGGGGAGTATCTTCTCTCAGAAGCAATATATTGTAAAAACTCCTCTACCATTCCATCCTATCTGCTTCCAGTCTTGTCCACGAACTCCCTGAAACGGCGAAGACCCTCCGCAAGTACAGATCTGGGACATGCGATATTCCACCTCATGAAGCCCCCGCCTCCCGGACCGTACATCGTACCCGCATTCAGCCATATCCTGGCTTCGGACTTCAGGACTTCCTCCAATGCCGCCGATGTCATTCCCAAAGCCGAACAGTCCATCCATACCAGATAGGTGCCCTCGAGCTCCATAATAGGGAAACCGGGGAGATATTGCATACAGAAGTCCTTCATATACCTGAAGTTAGCATTAATATAGATATTCAGCTCATCAAGCCACTCCGATCCGCCTTCGCTGTAAGCCGCGACAAGAGCGTCCATACCGAAAGGATTGACCCCGGCGACCTCTCTCATCTCCGCCTCGCGACGCACACGGTCACGGATATCCGGATCGGGAATGATCATGTTGGCAACCTTCACCCCGGCCATATTGAACGGCTTTGTCGGAGAGCAGCAGATTATAGAGTTGCGCGCCGCCTCTTCCGAGACACTGGCAAACGGCACATAAGTACGACCCGGGGCAGTAAGCTCGCAGTGAATCTCGTCCGATACGACTTTCACACCATTCCGCAGGCAGATTTCCCCGACACGAAGCAATTCCTCGCGGGTCCATACTCTGCCTACCGGATTCTGAGGATTACAGAGTATCATCAGGCTTATGTCAGGGTCTGCGGCCTTCTCCTCCAAAGCATCAAAATCCATCCGGTAGGTATTCCCGTCCCTCACCAGCTGCGCCGACACCGCCTCGCACCCGCTCTGTTCCAGAGTAATGAAGAAATGGTTGTACGCCGGGGACTGCACTAATACCTTGCCCCCCCGGGGAACATACGCGCCTACTGCAGCTGCAAAACCAGGAATCACACCGCTTACCGGTACGATCCATTCCTTTTCTATCTTCCAGCCGTGCCTGGATGCGAACCAGTCGGTCACTGCATCATAATACTGCTCAGACACTGCCGCATACCCGTAGATTCCATGCTCCGCCCTTCTCACTATAGCCTGCCTTATCGGCTGGGCTGTCAGGAAATCCATATCCGCCACCCAGAACGGCAGCACATCCGGGTCCGGACAAGCGTCCCATTTGAGGGAACCCGTTCCCCTCCTGGGTATTATCTCATCGAAATTGTATCTCATAAAAATCAGTTTTGTTTGCAAAATTAATAAAATTCCCTACCTTTGCAGCCCTAACAAAAGGAGGTGGTAAAAAGAATGATTAT